>CAZCPZ010000009.1:0-13766 GCA_964499875.1 uncultured Thermoplasmatales archaeon
TACTGCATTTGTCACTCTTTACAATCTGGAGGTGAGAATTTCTTGACAGTCTCAAGACAGTAGTTCCGAAGGTACCTTAAATTAAGGGAGTTTCAGGATAGAAACAGTGTATAAATAGGTTATGACATGGAGAAAATAGGTATCCATATTTCATCCATAATAATAGAAATAGGAGAAACATGATTTTATGATCAAAACACCTTATTAGTTAAGATAAACCCCACTGATCAAGTGAGTAGGTGGAAAAGGAAATGGTGAATATATACCTCTATGGTGGAGTCGATGAAATAGGCGGGAATCAAATATTGTTAGAGGAAGGGGAAACAAGAGTATTCCTAGATTTTGGACAGAGATTAAGCTTTGAAACAGATTTCTTCGCAAACTTCCTTCAACCCAGAGCGAATACTGCTCTACAAGATAGATTAACAATAGGAGCTCTTCCAAGAATAAATGGTGTGTATAGAGGAGATTTATTCCGTCCAATTGGAGTAGAGAAACTAGAGAGATGTAAGTATAGTAGAGTGTTAACAAAGGGTTCTCCGTACCTTTCTAATCCACCTGTAGAAACCTATGAGGAATATATTGATAGAGAAGGGAAACCATACATCCATGGAATCCTACTAACCCATGCTCATCTCGATCACACGGGATCCATTAGATTCCTTCACCATAGAATACCTATTTATTGTTCCTCTACAACGAGAACACTAGTAGAAGCTATAGATGAAGTAACCTCTCTACCATCACAAGCCCTAGAGTCTAAAACAAATGAAATCCAATTCACAAACACTAGGAGTCGCACACCAGGTAGCCCTAGGATAACACATACAACTATAGCTCGTCCCTGTATAACAATGAGAGATGAAGAGACAAAGAAGATAGGTGATTTATCCATTAAAATCATTTTACAAGACCACTCTATACCAGGTGCTAGTAGTTTTATAATAGATACAGGGGATACAAGAATCTTATACACTGGAGATATTCGATTCCATGGGTACTACCCTTTAACACTTGAAAGATATGTATCTAAGGTTGGTAAGATTGATATAATGATATGCGAGGGGACAAGAGTTGACTCAAATAATGTTTTAAGAGAAGAGGATATAAGGAGGAAGATAACAGAGAAGATTAAGGAAACCAAAGGTTTAGTCTTCATCGACTTCAACTGGAAGGATACAACTAGATTTGAAACCATTAGAGAAGCATCTAGAGAGGCAGGGAGGGTATTCATCATAAACAGTAGGTTAGCATACCTATTAAATAAGCTAGGAGTGAATTTTGGGGATGATGTGAAGGTGTTTCTAAAAAGAAAAGGTAGCTGCTTGTATTCACCCATGGACTATAGTAAAACACTATATGAACTGGGTTTCTCCGCTGATTGGAGTAAGGAACCAGAAGATTGGAGTCACTACGAAGAAGGATTAACAGCAGAGGAAATAAAAAGGAACCCCTCAAAATATGTTATGATGCTCTCCTATTACGATATAAACCAACTATTTGATCTAGCAGATGAGAATGGGAGAATACCTGATGCTTGGTTTATTAAAGCACAATGTGCACCATTCTCTGATGAAATGGAGATAGATGAAGAAAGACTTATTCACTGGTTAAACACCTTCAACATAGGCTATGATTTAGCGGAGACTAAACTTCCACCCAACTGTTCTAACCCTCTTTGTGATAAAATAAAGAAACAGATTGAGAGAGCTCATGTATCTGGTCATGTATCAGGAGTAGAATTAGAGGAGTTGATAAAACAGATAGAACCTAATATTCTCATACCAGTTCATACCCTATACCCAGAGAGATTCAAGGAATTAGCAGAAGAAAATAATATTGGGGTAGAAGTATTAAAACCAGTGTATGGGAAAAAATATGTTCTTTGAGAAAAATATTTTTAAGGAGAAACGTTTAAACCTTAGTAAATCCCCGAGTCTAAAAACCCTTTAGAAGGGGGAGGAGTAAGAACAATATGACGGAATTACCAGGGTATGATAGAAAACATGGGGAGCAGATAATGATTAGAGCTGATACAGGTAAGAGACGAAAGGAAAACTTTATCAGTTCTCTTAGAGAAGGAGATGTAATAAATGAGTTATTCGCTGTTAAAAGAAAAGAGCCGCTTAGAGGATATAGGAAGGGAACAATGTTTAGTTTTATAGCAGCAGATAAAACAGGTGAGATAGAAGTAAAATTCTGGGGTGGAGAGAATAGAGATAGAGTTAAGAGGTTATATGAGAGTTTTAAAGCGGGGGATGTTGTACAGATAAGATCAGGTGTAGTAGAGTTATATAATGAGAAACTACAGATATCCATTAATGAGACAACAGGTGGAATGAGGAGGTGTAGCCCAGAGGAGTATGAATCCAGAGATTTCATAGCAGCGTTAACAGAGGAGGAGATAGAGGAATACTATAGGCAACTACTAGATTACATGAAGAAGGTAGAGAACCCACAGCTTAGGAGACTACTAGATTCATTCTTCGGAGACCCAGAGTTTGTAGATAAATTCAAACACATACCATCTGCTATAACTCATCACCATAACTATATAGGAGGAAACCTTCAACATACACTAGGAGTAGTTAGATTATGTGATAACATCTGTGATATGTATAATGGTATCAATAGAGACCTAGTTATAACTGGTGCCATACTACATGATATAGGTAAGATAAGGGAGTATAAAGTTGGAGTAACAATAGATAAAACAGGGATAGGAAACTTCATAGGACATATAGTGATAGGTGATAGATGGATAAGAGAGAAGATAGAAGAGTTAAGAAAACAGGGAGAAGAATTTGATGAGGAACTAGAGAATTATATATGCCATATGATCCTCAGTCACCATGGTAGATACGAATATGGCTCACCTCGTCTACCTAAAATAGTTGAAGCACAAGTATTATTCCAAGCGGATTTAATGGATTCACAAGTTAAAAACTATCTTCAAACAATAGAAGAAAACCGTCAGATATCAGATGAAGAATGGGTATTTGTATGGGATGGAGATATAGGTAAAAAGAAAGCAATGTATCTAGTAGATATAACAAAGATACCCTAAGAGAGGAGTGGGATATGAAGAAGAAACTAATGGATATACTATGCTGCCCAACTTGTAAAGGAGAACTAGAATTAAACATAGAGAGAGAGGAGGAAGATGAGGTAATAGAAGGTAACCTAGTATGCCTTAAATGCAAAGCTACCTACCCTATACATGAGGGTATACCAGATCTACTTCCAAAAAAAGAGTATTAAACCTATTTTTGCTCTATAAACCGTTTAATATCATCAACCAGGTTAACAGTTTTATCTATTACACCAAGATATCTCTTAAAACGTTTTGCACGCCAATCCAATATAACTGCTACGCCTCTATCACCCTCGTCTCTAATTAAACGACCAATAGATTGAAGGAGTTTACGAGCAGTTGGAGCTTCAACCGTATACTCCCAGCCTTTCCTAAACTTCATATCATAATAGTGCTGCAGACAACGTTGCCTAGCAGTAGGTTTAGGATAAGGTATACCAACTATGAGAGCAATCTCAAGTTGAGAAGAGGGGAAATCCATACCCTCACTGATACGACCACCTATAACAGAGAACAAAGCTGCACCATCCCTAGAACCATGGGATCTAAAATCAGATACCAACTCCATTAAGGTAGACTGAGACATATCTTGCTCCTCAATATAAACCACTCTATTAATCTCATCTAATAAACCATTTGATTTAAACATAGAGAGAACATTGAAACTCGGGAAGAAAACCATTGTATTCTTAGGGAAGGAATTACAAACAAGGGTTATATAATTCCTAATCCTATCAACAATCTCCTTGTTTCTCATTAAATCCTCATACTTAGTTGTTACATCACCAACATATAGTATCCTACAGTTATTTCTAGGGAAAGGAGATGGAAAAGTAGCTAAGACAGTATCCTCTGGTAAACCAAGAGAGTCCCTGTATTCCTCAAGGGGTCTAAGTGTACCAGACATATGAATAGAAGAGTGAAACTTCAATACTATAGATGCACCTAGAGAGGGATCAAGACAGAAAGATTCAATCCTAGGATTCCTACCTTGAGAAGCATCAACTATAAGCTTAGCATACTGATTACTATCAAGATTCATCCAAAACTCTAAGAAGACCCCGAGGCTATGAATATAAGACCTAGGGAGTTTACCTTGCTGCTGCTTATATTCCTGTATCTTCTCACCATAAACCTGTAGATCATCGATGATTTGATTCAACTGAGTACTAGTTACACCAAGTCTAGATAAAACCTCTGCTTCGAATTCATGTGATGGTAGAACAGCATCAGAGTAATCATTATCTGCAACACCTCGTATATTACCTTCTAACATATTATAGATATAGGTGTCCCGTAGATCCATGATTATAGTACTAAGGGTTTTACAGAGTTTAGATACAGATACCTCAGTATTAGAAAACGAGGGGTCACCAAATATCTTAGCTTCCTCGATACAATTCTTAAGCATCCAATAACTTAGTTGAGAGGAGAGGAGATCCCTTATATAATCTGGTAGATTATGTGCTTCATCAACAACTAGTATTACATCTTCTTCACCTACTCCAAGCCAATCCAGTAGCATATTTCTAATCACAGGGTTGAAAACATAGATATAAGGAGTAACAACTAGAATTGAATCCCTTACAATATCCTTATTAACCTCATAAGGACAGAGATGTTTACTCTCACAGTGAGATATAAACTCCTCAGCGTATGGTAGATTCTCTCTAACCCACTCCATGGTTTCCTCTACAAGCTCAGGTTTCTCAACTACACTCCTATAATATATGCAGCCTCCTCTCTTAGATGTATGAACCTTCTTTTTCTCAGAGGAACAGAACCTTGAGAGTTCCTCTGCTGTACCTTGAGAAAGCTCCTTATCCTTCCTTGCCTTCAAACACATATTAGCTCTTCCTTGAAGACCAACTCCTAGTAATCTAGGTTTAAGTGAATCCTCTACGCATTCTCTTATAGCTCTAAGCTCAGTGATAACCTGCTGCTGCTGAGAGTTTGTACGAGTAAGATAGATAATCTTCTTATCATTTTCAAGAGCATACTCTAGTGTCGCAGTTAAAACACATATGGTTTTACCAGAACCAGTACCTGATTCAAATACCATGTGACCACTAGAGTTTAGAGTATCTTTGATACTCTGAATGATGAGGCCCTGGAATTTCCTAGGTTTATATGGGAAAAGATTCATCCTCAGAATTTATAAAAGAAGAGGAGGTAGAAATAGGTTAACACTAATTGAGAATGAAAACATAGATAAACAAGGGTTTCCTTAGAAGATTCAAAGGTATGAAAACACCTTTTGAAAGTATAAAAGAACAAGTAGAGAAGAAAAACATTCTACCAAAACCCTTGTTAGATAAACTACCGCGAAGATGGGAGAAGATAGGGGATGTATTGATACTAAAACTACCTAGAGAACTAGGAGAATATAGAGAGGAGATAGGAGAAATCTATGCAAAGATCTTATCATGTAAAACAGTGTTAAATGATCATGGTGGAATCAAAGGAGTGTATAGGAAACCAATGGTTGAAATCATCTATGGTTCAAGTGATACGGAAACGATACATGTAGAGAATGGTATACGATTCCAATTGGATCCACAGAGAATTATGTTCTCCTCTGGTAACATAGATGAGAGGATAAGGATGTCCAGGATCTCTAAACCAGGGGAGAGGATAGTTGATCTCTTCGCTGGAATAGGATACTTCACTATACCAATAGCAGTGTATAGTAAACCAGAGAAGATAATATCTTGTGAAATCAACCCTATAGCGTATAACTATCTATGTAGAAACATTGTTTTAAATCATGTAACAGAAATAGTTGAACCTAGACTAGGAGATAATAGAGAGGTTTCCCCAGAGGATTATGCAGATAGAGTAATAATGGGTTACATCGGTGACACCAAGGATTATCTACCAGTAGCATTCAACACTCTTAGAGAACATAGAGGAATCATACATTACCATGATACATTTCCAGATGAGGAGGTACCAGAGACACCACTAAAACTTATCCAAGAAACAGCAAGGAAATTCAATAGAAAGGTTTTCCTGGTAAAGTATAGGAAAGTAAAAAACTATGCCCCTGGTATAAGTCACTATGTATTCGATGTGAGGATAAATTGAGATGAGAGATATACCACTAATAATCTATCACACCTCAGAGGATGACCCAAAGAAATGTACAGCTAGGAAACTACAGAGATTCGGGTTGGCAAGAATAGAAAAAAACCTATATAGGATACCACGAGGAGTGATACTGCTAAATCCTCTAGCGAAGAAGAGTTTATCCAAGGAAGATAAAGAAGTAGCGGAGAAGAAAGGAGTTTTAGCATTAGACTGCTCCTGGGAGAACCTGGAGGAGAATTTCCTTAGAATCAGAGGGAAAAACCTCTCAAGAGCACTTCCCTATCTAGTAGCAGTTAACCCAGTTAACCATGGGAAACCCTTTAAATTATCAACACTAGAAGCTTTTGCAGCTGCACTATATATACTAGATCATGTAGAACAAGCAGAGAGGATTCTAAACATCTATAAATGGGGACCATATTTCCTAACCTATAACAAGGAACCCCTTGAGGAGTATAGGAAAGCTAACACTAGTAAAGAGATTATTGAGATAATGAAGAATTATCTATAAAAGGTGAAGAAAGATATGGAGAAACATAGTTTAGATTCCTTCTTTAAACCAAAAAGTATAGCTGTTGTAGGAGCATCAAGAGATTCAAGGAAGATAGGGCATGCTGCTCTCAAAAATATTTTAATCTCAGACTACAAGTGTGATCTCTACCCAATTAATCCTCATGAGAAAGAAATCCTTGGGATACCATGCTATCCTAGGTTAACTGATGTACCTAAACCTATAGATCTAGTATTAATCTGCGTACCAGCAAAGATAGTACCTCAGATAATGAGAGACTGCGTAGAGAAAAAAGTGAAACATGTAATAATAATATCATCGGGTTTCAGTGAAGCAGGAAACAAGGAATTAGAAGAAGAGATAAAGGAGATGATAAAGGATACCAAGATAAGAGTACTAGGACCAAACACCATGGGTTATAAGAATGCATCTGATGGACTCGATGCATCCTTTGTATTCGGTGTACCAAGAAAAGGTAACCTATCATTAATAAGTCAAAGTGGAGCACTAGGAGTAGGAATGATATACCTAGCGAATAATGAATTCGTAGGAGTATCAAAAGTTATAGGAGTAGGGAACAAACTAGATATCGATGATGATGACCTAATAGAATACTTTAGTAGAGACCCAGATACCAAAGTAATAGGGTTATATATAGAGGCAGTGAAAGATGGTAGAAGATTCATGAATAGCATCAAAGCATGTAAGAAACCAGTCTTAGTGGTAAAAGCAGGTAGAAGTAGAGCGGGAGCTAGAGCAACAGCTTCTCACACCGGTTCAATGGCTGGGAGTGATAGGATATATAGTGCTGCAATCAAACAAGCAGGGGGTATAAGATGTAGAGACATCGTAGAGTTATTCGATATAGCAAGGGCATTAGCTGGTCAACCACCAATGCGAGGAAACAGAGTTGGTATAGTAACAAATGGAGGGGGACTAGGTATACTACTAGCAGATGCTTGTGAGGGAAACGGTTTAACAGTTCCGAAACTCTCCAGGGAAACCTATGAGAAAATCGATAAAATCCTACCGGATCTAGTTAAACCAAATAACCCAGTGGACCTAGTTGCAGATGCGGGCTTCTATAGATACGAGGCTTGTACAAAAATCTTATTGGAAGATAAAAACATTGATGGAGTAATCGTAGCATCAGTACACGCAGGATACGCTAGACCAAGAGAGTTCACAGCAGCTATACTAAAAATGGTGTATGAACAAAAACTACATGAGACTCATCAGAAACCAATACTAGCGACATGGGTTGGTGGAAGAGAATATGAGGACTTAGTATATGATCTTAAATCAGCGGGGGTACCAATATATCCTAGTAGTTGGAGAACAGCAAGAGCAATGTGGGGTCTCCACATGGAAGGACAGAGACTCAAAAGAGAAGGATTAATAGAATAGTCATCCAGAGAGTAGACTCAACCTAACTTCGAGAAACAAGAACAAAAGTGAAAAATAAAAGGCTTTCTGAACACACTGCCAAACAAGAAATCAGAACTTGTTCAAAACCTATGGAGATTCCCATTTATACCTTTTATTCAACCCATTCCACTCCAAGGACTTTTTCCCAGTTTGGAATCTTACCCTCCCATCTCTCAACAGTTTCTTTAGAAACACACTTCTTACATATACCTATTATAGCAAAAGAGCAAGAAGAGCACACAGGCCTACCGCATTTGAGGCAATAGATCTGTGCTTTATGTTGACCACATATACTACATAACCCAGTTGGTTTCTTCCTTGAAGAAACATTTTGCTCCATCAAGGATTGCTCTATAGAAAGGTTATCAAACTGCAACTCTACTTCTCCGTTTTTATGGTTTCCCTCAGTCACCTCTACCATCAGCCTCCGAGGATATCTAAGAAATCACCTAGTGTTTTATATAATTTGTTCCAGCAGTCTTCTTAATCAATGCCCGTCTATGAACATAGTTTGCAAATAGGTGAAGGAAAGGAGTTAAAATAAGTAAGACACCTACATGGTAGATAGTGAAATTCTCGATGAACCAGTTAAAAGAGAGTAAACCTGTTAAGTGAAGAAGCGAGCTTACCAGGAAACTAAAAAGGAGTACACCTAATATGAAATCTATTTGATCAAAAGGAATCCAATCCTCACCACGATCCTTACCAACTCTCCTCTTGAAGAAGCTTTCAATGATATCACCAAGTAGAGCACCGAAACAGAGAGAGAATAGAATAGGTATCATCATTGGAAAACCCGTGAAGTCATCAATATGAATCGGGAAATCAATTGAGGCAGCATACTTAGCTAATGCTGAGAAACCAAAACCAGCTGTCATACCTAAAAAGGTACCTAGAAGTAAACCCTGCCAGGTTTTCCCGTCACCTAGTATCCTTCTACCATCCCTCCATTTTTTACCAAAATCGACTGGTGTCCCTCCACCGAGCAATAAAGCACTAGCATTAGCGATATAAGCAGGGAGAATCAACCAGAGAGCTTGAACCACTACCTCGTAGCTCATTGACACCCTTAGTGGGTTGTATGGGATTCATCACTTAAGAGGATAATGTTATAAAATAGAGAAAATTAATATAATCCGGAGTTTATTAATAAATAAATGTGCCTGGGTGCTCCATGATGAAGATTTACTCTTACAGTGTAGGAGTACTACTAGTCGCAAATGTGTTTATCACTACAATAATAGCTGAGTCAACATCTGAAGACTTTGATCCACTTGTAGATATAAAAGTAACCTTTGAATTGCTAGGTATAAGATCTCTAGAGAAAAACGATAACCATATACATTTCAGGGAATACGTTGATAAATACACCCCCCCTGATTTTTATGTTAAAGTATGGATTAATAATCATTTAGCTAAAAGCAGAGTTTGGAGGAACACTAGATACGTCTATGAACCGAATTGGTCAGTTACTGTGAATGTTCCAGATGACGTTGAAATAGTTAACATCAAGATTCAACTATGGGATTGGGAACCAGGATTAGATAAAATCTGTGACATCAGTGGTGACTATAGTAGTGTTAGAAGTATTGATGAAACCGCTTTCCTGGAAGGATTAGATGACTCAAATGTTTTCATTGATGACTATGATGTAGAGTTGTTTTATAGTATAAAAGACGGCGTTTGGTGGGGTGATGACTACACATCAGATGATCCCTTAGGTAGAGATCCAAGTGGGTATGGTAGACTCAACGGCTGTGATGATGGTAGTATATATCAACATGACCGTGATTGTGAATTATGGTTTAGGATAACGCAAACTGATTACGATGGAGATGGAATACCCTACTGGGTTGAGGAAAATATTTTCCATACAGATCCATTGGTGAATGATTCTCATCTAGATCCAGATGGAGATGGAGTTTCAACATACTGGGAGTACATATGGGGTCATCGAGCATGGTATGATTGGAGAGAAGGTAAATATAAACATAGCTGGGTTTATAACCCAATGGTTGCAGAGAACCACTCGGATATGGATCCAGATGAAGACGGTTTAGATAATGTTGAGGAATATCTAACCAGTCAGTGGGGATCTGACCCCTTTAGAAAAGACTTGTTTATAGAACTCGATCATATGGCTGATGGACCAAATGGGGAAAAATCTAATCTACCAGAGGAATCAAAAGAGATGCTTAGAACAGTTTTTGATAGGAGAAACATAGTTTATCATCTAGATGATGGCTGCATGGGTGGAGGAGAAGCCATACCATTCGATGAATCTACGACAATGGAGGAACTCAAAGAGTACTATTGGAATTATTTCCTACATGGTGATCCTAATAATTGGAGAAGAGGAGTATTCCATTATGGTTTAGTGATCTACCACTCTGCAAACTACCCTGGTTTTGTATTCTGGGGTGGTGTTGGACACTATCTCGATGCCTATCAGATCTCGAGTAAGGATATGGAAGAGAAATCTCGTTTACCACAGTTTAAGAGAGAAATAGTATATGCAAGTGCTTATATGCATGAATGTGGCCATACATTGGGTATATTCAACTCAAATACACCAGGTTGTGATGACCCCAAGAGTAAAACACCATGGCAACCACACTATTGGAAATGGAGACCCTATAAGAGTGTTATGAATTACGGTTACATATATAGGATGGTTGATTACTCAGATGGATCAAGAGGAAAAAATGATTTCAATGACTGGGGTAGACTGGATTTCACCTTCTTCCAGAGGCAACTATGGTGAATTTTTACTTCTAACAATCTTTAATCCTTTTATCAAAAATTTATCAGAGCGTTTAGCGATACTCTTTAAAGCCAGAAGAGATAAATTGAAGTGCTCTGCAACAGTACTACTAAACTTTCCTTCCTCCCCTATGAATTCATAGATCTCTTTTTCTATCTTATCAAATTCCTCATCATCTAGAGAAGCAATTGCAAAGATCTCACTGATCTCATTCACTGGACAAGAAATATTTATGTTGAAGGTTGAATAGTATGATCTATATTTTTTCTGTGGTTTACCATTTATCCCATCTTCTGGTGTAGTCCACCTTGTCTCAACAAGCTTCATTTTATCAAAAAACTCTAAGGCTTTTGCTCCGTACTCCCCGTATTTCTCTATAATCTCACTGAGAGGTTTCCAATCAGATTGGACCTCCTCAAAAACAGCTTTCTTAATAGGGTTATCAAATGCTCTTAGTAGAGAAACTAGATCAGTAGAGTCATTGACAACCTTAGTTCGAAACATAAGCATCAACCCCGCAAGTATAAAAACATAACTTTTGATATTTAAAACTTGCGTATAGTTACATGTTTTGTAATCTAAATAGTTGTTGTAGAAACAAGTTTCCCGGAAAACAGCTGTTTTTTCTATAGTGAAAAAGTAGAGTTCTCTGAGTAAGATTACTAGATATCCCTTGATTGAAAACTTCCTAAAAAGAGGAAACTATAACTAAAAACCATGAATAAGAGAAATAGAGAGAAATCACCCCCATGGAGATGACTCAAAACGCCATTCGACAACATCGTAATCATGTAGTACATACAAACTACAGCCAATATCTGCATACTCACCATTAACATAATACTGCCAGTATCTACCATCTTCTCCATTCCTTGTTCCATTAATAGCTTCTATGAAAAAGGAATCATATCCAGTCCAAAAGGATTTCTCCACAGAGAAATTATATACATCAGCACATTCAAAAAGTAGATCTGCAACAGTGTTATTAGAAGTAGTTACATCTAAATAGAATATGCTCCAGTTCGGTGCAATAATCTTGAGGGACACATGATGAACCACGGCGTCTAATGAATCATCTACCTTAGAGGAGTTAGAGAAGTAATTAGAAGCAAATAGTATAATCACTGCTAGTGATAGTATAGCTATGATATAGATAATCATATCTCTACGCATATACCTCTACTCCTCCATATGAATTCATGTAAAGATGGAAACAGGTTGATATAGAGTATTTCTCTCTCAGTAGATATGGAAAGACTCATTGGGAGAAACAATCTAAGTTTAGATAGATTCTGGTAGATAAGATAGGAGAGATGAGGATTCCAAGGTTCTCTACACAGGATGGATAGGTTAGATATACACTCATAAATCTTCTCAACATTTGGTATTGAATGATTACCATCGTATAGGAAAGCTTTGACTTCAATGGTTTTCCTCTCAAGGAAACCAAACGTGTTAAGAGTATAAGTAAAAGGCGGATTAGAATCCTCATACATAAGTATACCATCAAACATAAATAAAACCTTATCTACCCTATCACTGGTGCTAATATCAACTCTTATAGTTATAGGACCAACCACTATTGGTATTGGTAATCCTCTCGTAACAAGCCTATTAAAGAAGTAAAAAGAGTTCTCCATAGGTGAAGCAATCTTTATGATACCAACGCTACTACTCCCGCTATTAGAATCTTTTTCAGAGAAATCATCATGGTGAGAGGAATCACTAGAAGAGGATGTAGAATCATCCGTAGAATCATCTTCATCATCGTTGTATTCATCGGAGGGGGAACTCCTTATAGGATAGGGTTTCCCTAGAAGAGCAGGTAAGGCATAGGCTGTCATCCATTCAGGGTTTAATATCTTATCCTCTCTCCATAGGAAATACCCATCGTTAGTTTGCATAGATAAAAGGAAATCTATAGGTGACCCATCTTTTTGCCTCCATTTCTCACTCGTTGGATCTTCTCCAGCAGCTACAATAGCACATATAGCCCAAGAAGTAGTTGCAGTATTTGTCGACCCCCATGAGGTAAAACCACCGTTTTCTCTTTGCTTAGATTTAATGAAATCAAGAGCATTACATATTATATGGGAATCCCTAGGTTCACCAGCAGCTGTTAAAGCCATGATAGCTGCAGCAGTAACATCTACATCCCCCCAACCTCCATCTACATGCTGTTTTTCTTTGATATACGCCACTAGATTTTGAATAACTCTGTCTTCCTTGCTAATACCTGCTGAGATTAAAGCTAATACTCCAAATATATCATCATAGATATCAGATGGATTTCCAATCTGTAAACCATCATAGAACTCCTTAATATGAGCAACAAAGTCGATACCATTAAAATCCCTGGGATCTCCTCCGAGAGAGACTATAGCGAGAGTCATCCTCTCCCAATCCGTTACCCGATTTTGAGTTAGAGAAGCATGCTCCCATAGATAATCCCTTAGAAGATTCAACTCTGTGAGATTTTCATCTACTGCTGCTAAAGCCATCGCCACCCATGCAGAAATTAGGAAACCACCAATACTGCCATCATCGTTTTGAGAGTTCCTCAGGAAAACTAAGGCTTTTTGAATAGGTTCATCTGAGGGGAGAAGAGGATAACGCGATAAAGAAGGATCCACTGCAAGGATAGATGGGAATATATTCTGAGTGAAAATAAATAGTAGTAGCAGAGAGGATACAGAGCGGTAAACCCGATGCATCATAGTCTTACATGAATTCATTACGAAGAAAGATATAAAGATAACCGATTTGATAAGGATTATTACCAATATGAGTAACAATAAGTTGTTTAAAGCCCTGAGTAGTGATACGAGACTAAAGATAGTTAAATCTCTGATGAAAAAAGAGCAACACCTTTCAGATTT
>CAZCPZ010000010.1:0-13328 GCA_964499875.1 uncultured Thermoplasmatales archaeon
TCAACCCCCACAGCATCAAATAATGGGTACCCCTGATTTTATTGATCTCACTATCCTATAGGTTTGTTGTGGTAAAAAACTGTCCCATTTTTTGCTTCTGATACCTGAGGTAGTAACCTGATTTCCTACGAGGTTTTTTATCCTTACTTCCCTTCGGTCTACCCAGCTTCTTACCACGCTTCCTAGCTCTCTGCAAACCAAGCTTGGTACGCTCACTGATCAACGAACGTTCAAACTCACTCAATGCAGCAAGGATATGAAACGTGAGTTTACCACTAGGAGTAGTGGTATCAATGTTTTGAGTTGTGGAGATAAAATCAATCCCCCACTTCCTAAAACACTCCACAATCTTAATAAGGTGTTGGAGACTCCTACCCAGCCGATCGAGTTTCCAAACCAGCACAACATCAAACTTCTTATCATGAGCATCCAGCAACAGCCTCTGGAGTTCAGGTCTACTGCTTTTGATGCCACTGATCTTATCCACGTAGATATCGTAAATCTCGTACCCGTGACGCTCAGCAAATTCCTTCAATACCTCTACCTGATTCTCTGGGTTTTGATCCAACGTTGAAACCCTAGCATAGATAGCTGCTCTTCTACTCATACCCATAACCCCTCCACAACAAGAACAAGATTATCCACAGCATCAAAGTAAGAGTGAGTGTAGATCCAAACCAAGGAATTAAAGAAGTATTTATTATAATACACCCCCTCTTGATAAACGCTGTTTTAACCACAAAAACCCTACCTTTACATCCTAAAAATGGTGTTCCAATCAATCTACCACCTCGATATTACTTAGTTTAGTGTGGAATTGGTATATCCTATTACCATCAGTTAGCAGTCGAATAGTAGCATACTTACTTACTCCCTTTTTGAAGTAGATGACAACTCCTTTGCGTGTGATGATTCGCTTATTCCTACCTAATCCTCGCTGAATCCTGACAACCACCCTCCTATTCAGTAGATTCATCTGTTTACCTCCTAGGGATGATGAAGAGTTTTCTAATCAAACTCAACCCGTAGTGGATTCTCTTCCGAGTGTTCCTTGGTAAGCCTGAGGGGAAATCACACTTCAGAATTAGGCGACCATCCTCAACCTCAATTTTCAGGTCGAACACTAAACCTGTGATCTGTCTAGCTTCACCGATCTCCAATTCTATCATTCTTTATCCTCCTTTAACAACCTCTCAATCTCCACTAGACGGTTTGCTATGAAGTTTAGAGCCTTCATACACTCCTTGAAGAAGGTATCGAACATCTCAAACTCCTCTTCATCTAACAAAACAACCACCTCCTATCGACAAAACACTTAAAATCCTGGTTTTCAAAATAAAAAAGAAAAGAGGATTTAATGAGTGGGTTCAACTGCCCTTTGAAAATTAACATCGCGAAAATCGGGGAGTTGTTGGTTGAATTTACTCCTATAATCTCTCCCTGCTCCCGGACGGGCCCACTCACCTCCTCTCCTTGCGTTCCATTCGAAACAAAGGTTTTTTCCGCATGTTTTGATTTTTGCGTGTTCCCCCCATCCACCACGGGGATGTTTGAGGACACGTAAACGCCAATTATACGGCCATCGTCGAAAAAGTTCCTCAGCTCAACTCTAAGGTTTAACTTACGATTACTACATTAAAAAGGAAACCTTGGGTTACCTCTAAAAAGTTGGATCAGAAATTGATTCCAAATGGATTAACTTTTAGTTGTTATGCTCATTGGATTCCTCCTCATCCGACAACCTTATGAAATAGAATATTGATTAGAGTAGAACGTGAAGATACATTGTATACCTGGTAGGAATTATGATTCTAATATCTATGTAATCCTTGGAGAGGTACCAACGATTATAGATACTGGTACAGGTCTTCACCATGTAGAAGTAACGAGAGAGATTAAACGTATTGTTGATCCGGCATCCATCAAACGGATTATCATAACACATGAGCACTATGATCACTGTGGCGGTGTTAAAAAAATTAAACAGTTAACAAATGGGGCAGATATAATAACCCATGAATTAGCAGCTGATAAGATAGAACATGGAGAAAGTGCTTTTGCTAGATTACTTGGTGGAGAGATGCCTAAGATACCCGTGGATCGCCGTGTTAGAGATGGCGATAAACTCTTAGTGGGAGATGAGGAATGCATAGTTATCCATACTCCTGGTCACACTCCTGGTAGTATGTGCCTCTACTTCCCAAGGGATAAATCTTTGGTTTCAGGTGATACAGTTTTCGCTTACGGTGGCTTTGGTAGATATGATTTCCCAGGTGGAAGTCTTCATCAACTAAAGAAATCTATATCGCGTCTCTCTGAGTTAGATGTTGTGAATCTCTATCCTGGGCACGATGTTTTTATTGAGAGAGAAGGTGGGAAACATCTATTGATGAGTCTAAGGAATATAAAGATGTTACTATGAATAGAGTAAGAGATATACTTAATGAGATTAAATGGCGTAGTAACTATGATTTCAATAAGGTTGAGATATGGTATACACATAGAGGAGCACCAGATGATACAATGATAATAACTGGTGGAGAGATAAAATCTATTGGTAAAACATTTATTGAAACCATTGATGCAGTTATTCCTCACCATAGAATCTTCAAGATCGTATATGGTGGTAGAGTACTATTTCTACGGAGAGACAAGGTTTAATCATTTTTAAATTTCAGGGGATAATTCTCACTCCAATAATTCTTTACTAGCGTCTCTGGTGCTTAAAATGTTAAGAGAAGTAGCGTTGATCTCAATGAAATGGGATTATCTAATCACTGGTATCCTTGGGTATTCAATGGTTTTATTGGTATCAAGTTTTTCCTAAGAGTAAGGGAAAACTTGGATTGAATTTTTTGGTGAAAAGTAAGGGAAATACTTTTTATTTGAAACATTGTTAAACATGTTCCTAGAAGAGGTGAAGTATGATGAAGATTGAGCTTATTGCATCTGATTCCCTTGGAGTACGTTCTATGGCTACTTATGTTGAAACTAAGGATTGTAGGATATTCATTGATCCATCTGCTGCCCTTGGTCCATCTAGATATGGTTTACCACCTGCTCCACAAGAAGTTGAGATGCTTGAGAAGACAAAAAGAGTTATAGCTGAGAAAGCTAAGGGTTGTGATATACTAGTTATCTCTCACTATCACTATGATCACTATGATCCATCTGAGACATTCTATGATGATAAGAAGGTTTTTGCTAAGGATATATCTAGTAATATTAATGCTTCTCAGCGTGGTAGGGGAAGAGAGTTTAGAGAGATCGCGGAGGATAGATGTGAGTTGATATACTGTGATGACTCTACTCATGAAATCAATGATACTAGGATTAGGTTTTCACCTCCGTTTTTCCATGGTCCAGCTAATGTTAAACTAGGTTACGTTATCATGACCACGGTTGATGATGGTGAAACAAGGCTTCTACATGCATCTGATGTCCAGGGTCCTGTGACAAGAGAAGCAGCTGATTATATAATTGAGGAGAAACCTGATATACTTATAATTGATGGGCCTCCTACACTCTTCTTAGGTTGGAGGTTTAGTAAAAAGAATCTGCAGGATGCATCTGATAACCTTGTTAGAATCCTTAATACTCTAGAGAATTGTGAGGTAATCTTGGATCACCATTTACTTAGAGACCTTGAATATAAGACTCGTTTCCCTAAACCCTATGAGGTTGGAGGTAGTAGAGTTAAAACCTTCGCTGAGTATCTAGGGTTGGAGAATAATCTACTAGAGGCTCATAGGAAGGAGTTATGGGAGGAGGCTAAAAGTTAGTATCTAATAGTGAAATCCTTGTATTCCTCCTCTGATGTGTATGGTTTAACCTCTACTTTCTCAACCTCTGCAAGTGGTGGACCCTTGTGACACCACTCTATTAGTTTATCCACTTTATCTTCTTCACCCATGAATACTGCTTCTACTTTTCCATCACTTGTGTTTCTAACCCAACCAGTTACACCTATTTCTTCTGCTTTCTCTTTGGTAGTTGCTCTAAACCATACTCCTTGTACTCTACCGGATATGAGTACATGTTTCTTAACAATCATTGTATCCACCCCCTTAGGGTTTATATCTATTCACTGTTCTCGGGAAGGGTATAGCATCCTTAATGTTGTCAAGGTGACATATCCATGCAACTACACGCTCTATTCCTAAACCATACCCTGAGTGTGGAACTGACCCGTATCTACGTAAATCAAAATACCACTCATAGTTCTCAACTTTTTCACCTGCCTCCTCTAGCCTCCTCCGCATATACTCTATATCAAGACTACGTTGAGATCCACCTATTATCTCTCCATATCCCTCCGGTGCAATCATATCAAAACATAGAGCGGTTTTAGGATTCTTTGGATCAGGTGGCTTGTAGAAAGCCATGATTTCTAGTGGATAGTTTGTAACCACTACAGGTGTCTCAAAATGTTTCATAAGCTTGTTTTCCTCAATGGTTCTAAGATCTTTACCCCACTCCACTTCCATACCTTCCTTTGTACGTAGTATCTCAAGGGCTTCATCATATGTTATAGTTGGGATTTCACTCTCCGCTACCCGCTCGAGTTTCCCTATATCTTGCTGAAGGTATTCTAACTCTGGTTTATGATACTCTAAAACCTCTCTAAGTATAAACTTGATTTCATCCTTTGCTATATCTATCACATCATATAGATCCATCCATGCTGCTTCCATCTCAGCCATCCAGAACTCTGAGAGATGCCTAGAAGTCTTAGATCGCTCTGCTCTAAAAGTTGGTCCAACATTATATATCTTCTCCAATGCAAAGATTCCTGCTTCAGCATACAATTGCCAAGTCTGGGATAGATAAGTTTTACGTCCATAATAGTTAACCTCGAATAGAGTTGCTCCTCCCTCACATTGATTAGGTTGTAGTATAGGTGCCTCGAATTCTATGAATCCTTTTCCTCTAAAAAATTTATGTATTGCTCCAATAATAGTTGATCGAATCTTAAATACAGATGTGAGTTTCCTAGATCGAATCCATAGGTGTCGTTGATCTAATAAGAACTCGGGGCTTTGATCCTTAACAATGGGGAAGGGTTCAGCAAAATCTACTACCTCAAATCTTGTTACTCTAACCTCGTAACCTCCTGGTGCACGTGGATCCTCCACTAGCTCTCCTTGTATCTTAACAGATGATTCTATACCTGCTCTCTCTGCATCTTCAAACTCTTTATCTGGTAGACTCCCTTTTTTTATAGTGGCTTGTATAATCCCTGTGGAGTCTCTTATAACAGTGAAGACTATTCCACCGCTACTTCTAGTTCTATATATCCATCCTCGTATGTTAACTGTTTCACCTACTCTCTCACCATTTAATACATCGATGATTCTCATCCACTGACTCATCTCTTATTCCCTCTCAACGGGGGTTAGATAATCCCCTTATATTGATATCTCCTTTAAAAAACTAGGTTTTAGTTGAATAGAATCTTCTCAGCGTGTTGAGCTACTAGTTCACGTTGTTTCTCATCACATATAACCATTACTGCCCAATCAGGTATAGCTCTCATCTTAATAGCTTCAGCAACTGGCGTGAAATCATCTAGTTTTCTCCTACCACCATTGTCAATAATTGGTATATTTGTTCTAAGGAGACGTGGTTCCGATTGATGAAGCTCACGAGAAGGTGCGTCTATTATGATGTACCCCTCCGGTATACCAAGTTTTTCTTCAAATTCCTTCTCTTTTTCCCTCCTATAACTGGTGTTATTTAATTTATCCAGTAACTCTTTTTTATCCTCATCCACTTGATGAGGAGGAAGCATATAGGCTTGTTTAAACAGGTTTCTATATTTTATTCTAGTAACTATTTCTCTTTGAAACTCTCCTTTTTCTCTCAGTGAAGTTATGAATTCTGCATCTGTCATCTTGAAGAATTCAAAGGGTTCTAAGTCCTCGATTAACTCTATTGTTTTTGATAACATAAGTTCTGCTATTCTAACGGTTTTATGGAAGTAAACTGATGAATACATGAGCGCCCTAGCCATTAGTATATTCTCTATGACACCTACACCTTTCCTTGAAACAGCAATCTCTCCATTATATACTTCTAGTGTTTGAAGAAACCTATCTATATCGATCATACCATATGCTACACCAGTATAGTATGCATCTCTTAGGAGATAATCTAGTTGATCAACATCAATTGCTCCATTAACAAGTTGACCTAGTAGAGGGGGTTTGGTTTCTCCTCCTCTTATTATGTTGATAATAACTGTTTTATCTACGTTATATTCCTCTAGAATCTCTGAAGCTGTTTTAGAATCAACAAATTCTTCTTCATAGCTGTTGAATATCCTATAGTCTCCTAGTATCAGTTTCTCTGTTAAATCAATATGATCTACACCTAGTGATTCTCTAAGTATAGATTCCAGTGTATGGGAGAATGGTCCATGTCCTACATCATGTAGAAGAGCAGCGCATTTAAGATGAAGCTTTTCTTCCTCAGTTAAGTGGAGGATATCGGCTATCTTACCTGCAATGGCGTATGAACCAAGAGAGTGTTCAAGTCTTGTATGATGAGCACCTGGAAATACAAGGTGTGCTAGACCAAGTTGTTTAATGTTATATAACCTCTGTAACTCTGGAGTCGAGAGGAGTTCAAGAAATAAGTTATCAATCCTTATATTCCCATGAATTGAATCTCGTATAATCTTATACTGTTGATGTTGCATCTTCATCTAATCCTCATAGTGAGAAGTTTTCTAGTTTCCCCTCCATCACCCGTCCAAGTTTCTACCCTTAAACTTCTTGGAATAGGAAGGGACCAAGGCATTTAAGTTGTTCCTCATAGGTATCTGGATACAGGAATCTCTCCGTTGCAGATATACTACTCAGAAGAGAGTTGCCATCCTGTGGAGTGAAGCAGAACCCAATAACTTCATTATTGTTTAGTACATGTAGACTAGGTATGACAACAACTGTTTGATTCAGGATTCTACCATAGTGTCCATGATCTCTACCATAAGAGAATACTAGGTTAGCTGATTGTTTATACGTTACAGCAACTCTTGGATTATCAATGAATCTCTGGATTGCTTCTTCTTGTGTAATCTTCTTTGTAAGTTTTATATCAAACCATATACTATGCATGTATTGAGTGTTAAGTTTAAGGGCACTAGAGAATACATTCAATTCTAATCCAAGTGTTTTATAAAGATGATAAACATCTCTTGCATGATGCGTCCCCATCTTCGGATCCTTATGTGTTCCAACTTCTGGAGACGGAACAAAGCTTTTAACCTGGCTGATATCATTTGCTCTCCTGATGCATAGAAATTTTCCTTCTCTTAAATGACTGCTGTTTCTTCCTTCTATTGCAAGAGTTTTTATTAATACTGCAATGTTATGGGTGTTGCAACTAACTATTTGAATAAACTTATCTTTTGGAGTAATAGCTTCATCGTTTATTCCAACTGCATACATTTTTCCAAAACCAAACTCGGATCCCTGCGCTAGGAAGCCTTTAACTCTGTTTTTATACTTAACATAATATCTCTCCTTGTTAAGTAAACCTGTACCTTTTGGAGTGCAATCTATTACAACAGTTGCTCTCTTAATTGCTTCCTCTGCTTCATAAGTAGGTTCTATACCTAACTCTTGGAATTCCTTAATTTTATCTTTAGCAACTGCTAGGTTTGCTCCTCTGTTAATCAATCCTTTAAGTTTCGGTCTATCAACGAGGGAAGGTGTATGCTTATAGAATGTTACCTCATCTATACCTAAATCTTTTCGTGCATCACATAATAAACCAATTAATGGTTCCCCAATTGTTCCAGTTCCAACCACATGAACAATGTTTCCATCAGACATTGATTTATTCCTCCCCAATCTTTGAAGGATTAAGAGTAGTATTTCTCCACTCCTTTTTAACCGTTTTTATTTTTCACTTCTAACTCTCAACAGAAGAGAATGTTTTAAAAAGGAGGGAGTTATTCTCCATACAACATGGCATTACCATTAGATGTACTAGAAAAATCAGTAAATCAAAGATTATCGCTCCTTCTTAAAGATGGTAGGATAATTGAGGGGAGACTCTCAGGGTATGACGAGTATATGAACATGGTGTTAGAGGATGTAGAGGAGATTACAGAGGAAACCAAGAAGAGACTTGGAACAATAATACTCAGAGGAAACAATGTAGTGAGTATCTCCCTGAAGTAGAGCTTTAAAGTTAGAAAGGGGTGGATAAACTAGTTTTAACTCTACCTATTGGTGGGTATACTAATAACCTTCACTGGGTCTCAAGTGGGCTACGTGGTATCTTCTTAGTTTAACCTCCGATACTCTAACTAACATGTGTTTTTCTTGTTTTTATCTAAAGAAATTTGTTATTCCATCTTTTCGATATTATTTATTAGGGTATATTCAACAAATATAGATAGATCGAAAAGCATATATAGTAGTTAATGGTATTCCGATAGTGGAAGGAATCGGGCTGGTAGTTCTTTTTGTTAGAGTGCATCCCATCCCCTCCTAGTGAGGCCAGCCTTCCCTTCCCATCACTTCTTTTTTCTAATGTCCTCTTGAGTAGAATCTAGAGAAACATTTAAGTTATCCATTTGATTAATAGGAGAGGGTTGTGGTTTATATGGGGAGAGAAATTAAAGCAGCAAGAGGAAATACCCTTCGTTGTAAAGGATGGAGACAAGAGGGTTTACTAAGGTTGCTTGAGAATAACCTTGAGAATGCTGAGAAGCCAGATGAGTTAATCATATACGGTGGAACTGGTAAAGCTGCTAGAAACTGGGGATGCTATGATAAGATAGTTGAAACTCTTAAAGAGCTTGAGGATGATGAAACCCTTGTTGTGCAATCTGGTAAACCTGTAGCTGTCTTCAAAACTTGGAGTAACTCCCCTAGGGTTGTTATGGCTAATGCTAATATCGTTCCTCATTGGAGTACATGGGAGAAGTTTCATGAATTAGAAGCTCTTGGATTGATAATGTATGGTCAGATGACAGCTGGATCATGGTGTTATATAGGTACTCAAGGTATCATACAGGGTACCTATGAGACTTTTTCATCGCTAGCTAAGAAACACTTTGATGGAACCCTTAGGGGTAAGATTGTTTTAACAGGTGGAATGGGTGGTATGGGTGGTGCTCAACCACTTGCTGTTAAAATGGCTGGTGGAGTATGCGTAGATGTTGAATGTGATGAGAAGAGGATTGACCGTAGAATAAAAGCTGGTTTCTGTGATGAGAAAACAGATGATATTGAGAAGGCTTTAGATAAAGCTGTGGAAGCAAGGGATAAAGAGAAACCTTTCTCTATTGGAGTGATTGGTAACTGTGCTGATATCCATCCGAGATTGGTTGAAGAAGGTTTTATACCAGATGTGGTTACTGATCAAACCTCTGCACATGATGAACTCAACGGGTATGTTCCAGAGGGTTACTATGGAGATAACCTAGAAGAGGCTATTCGTCTCAGGGAGGAGGATCCAGAGGAGTATATCTCTAGGTCTATGAGGAGTATGAAGAAGCATTGTGAAGCTATGGTTGAATTCCAGAAGAAGGGTGCGATAGTCTTTGATTATGGTAATAACCTTAGGGGACAAGCACTTAAAGCAGGGTTTAAAGATGCTTTCTCATACCCAGGTTTCGTACCAGCTTATGTGAGACCTATGCTATGTAAGGGTAGAGGACCTTTTAGATGGATAGCTCTCACTGGTAACCCCGAGGATATACTTAAAACAGATAAACTAGTACTTGAGATGTTCCCCGATGATGAAATACTGTGTAACTGGATTAGATTAGCTGAGAAGTATCTACCATGGGAGGGTTTACCTGCTAGAGTATGCTGGCTTGGATATGGTGACAGGAAACGTTTTGCTTTAGCGATAAATAAGATGATTCGAGAAGGAGAGATTGGACCTATTGCTATTACCAGGGATCACTTAGATAGCGGTAGTGTAGCCTCCCCATATAGGGAGACAGAGAATATGAGGGATGGAAGTGATGTTATAGCGGATTGGCCTCTACTTAATGCTTTACTTAACTGTGCTAGTGGAGCTGATAGTGTACAGATTCATAATGGTGGAGGAGTAGGAATCGGATATTCTACTCATGCTGGTATGATAGTTATATGTGATGGAACAGAGGAGACTGATGAGAGGATTAAGAGAGTATTCACAGTGGATCCAGGTATAGGAGTTATTAGGCATGCAGATGCTGGTTATGAAGAGGCAATAGAGGTTGTTATGCAATCTGATTTAAAGGCACCTATGATCAAAAAGTAGATTTAAATTTCTTTGAAAAAGACTTAAAAACTTGGTTATCTTATTCATCTCTCTTGATGAGAATATGAATATAACCGCGGATATAGCTAAACTGATAAACGAGGTTTTATCTCAGATTGGAGTAGAAGCTCCAAGTATAGTTGGAGAAGTCATTGTTTCATTTCTAGTATTTGCGGTTTCCATAATACTAGGATGGATTGTTTATCATTTCTTTGAGAGATATCTGATGAGATGGGCGGAGAAAACTAAGACTACGCTAGATGATGAAATCCTTAAGAGTATAAAGAAACCAATCTATTTCTTCATAATACTCATTGGTTTATACTATGCTTTAGATGTTATAAGTAGTTTGAAACCATATTCTAACACTATTGACTTACTTTTCTCTATCATAGAGATACTACTAGCTGCGTCTATTACCACTAGAATCATCAACGTGATTGTAACTTGGTATTCCGAGCAGAGAGCGAAGGAGAAACTAAGTGAACATATACTATTTGTATTGAGGAATATTGTAAAAGGTTTAGTTGCATTATTTGCCATACTCTTCCTATTAAATGCTTGGGGAGTTGATCTCTCAGGAGCAGTTGTAGGATTAGGAGTCGGTGGTATAGTTATAGGTTTTGCTTTGCAGAGTGTATTAGCTGATTTCTTCAGTGCTTTCTCAATCTACTTTGATAGACCCTTTGAGATAGGGGATTTCATAATAGTTGGTGAATACGCTGGGACAGTTACTAGGATAACATTGAAGTCAACTAGGATAAAATTGTTGCAGGGAGAAGAGCTTATACTGCCAAATAAGGAGTTGACATCCACTAGTATTAGGAATTTTAAGAAGATGGATAAACGTAGAGTAGTATTCACTTTTGGTGTAACATATGATACACCTCTAGAGAAACTTAAGAAGATACCTGAGATAATCAAAGAGATTATTGACCCTGAGAAACTAGAGTATGTGGATAAACTAGATAGAGTACATTTTATAGAGTTCGGCGATTTCAGTTTAAACTTTGAAGTTGTATATTATCTGAATACCAAGGATTATACGAAGTATCGTGATACACAACAAGAAATCAACTTTGCTATCAAAGAAGCTTTTGAGAAGGAAGGTATTGAGATGGCATTCCCAACTCAAACAATCTATGTTCATAAACCCTAAGAAAAGGGGGATGAAAAGATATAAAAGAGGTTTCATGTTTTAGAGAAAACCTGTAGCCCCGTGGTGTAGTGGTTAGCATGAGAGACTCTGGATCTCTAGACACCAGTTCGAATCTGGTCGGGGCTGCTACCCCTCTTTACCCTTCTAAAAAGATTAAAGGATTCAATTGATTAAACGAGGAGAGGAGAAAAAGGGTAGTTGATATGACTGAGGAGGAGAGGAAGAAACCAAAGGATTTCATAAGGGAGATAATAGATGAGGATATAAGAACTGGTAGATTCGGTGGTCGAGTCCATACTAGGTTTCCACCTGAACCAAATGGCTACTTGCATATAGGTCATGCTAAATCAATTTGTTTAAACTTTGAGATAGCAAGGGAATACAATGGTTTATGTAATCTAAGATTCGATGATACTAATCCTCTCACTGAGGCAGAGGAGTATGTGAAGGCAATTATTGAGGATGTTAAATGGCTTGGTTACGACTGGGGCGACCGCTTATACTTCGCTTCTGACTACTTTGATATGATGTATGAGTATGCTGTTGAGTTGGTTAAGAAGGGTAAAGCCTATGTTGATGATCAAAGTGCAGAGGAGATTAGGAGGAATAGAGGTACACTTACAACACCTGGTAAAGAAAGTCCTTATAGGAATAGATCCGTGGAGGAGAACTTAGAGTTACTTGAGAGGATGAAAGCAGGGGAATTTAAAAACGGAGAGAAGGTGTTGAGAGCTAAAATCGATATGAGTCACCCTAACTTGAATATGAGAGACCCTGTGATGTATAGGATTATTCATGCTTCACATCATAGAACTGGGGATAAATGGTGTATATACCCTATGTATGATTGGGCTCATGGGCTTGAGGATTCAATTGAGGGTATAACTCACTCCATTTGTACACTAGAGTTTGAGAATCATCGACCACTATATGATTGGTTCCTAGATCAACTAGGTATTCATCATCCTAGGCAGATTGAGTTTGCTCGTCTCAACTTGAGTTATACTGTTATGAGTAAGAGGATGCTTAAAGAATTAGTTGAGGGTGGATACGTTAGAGGATGGGATGACCCAAGGCTTCCCACTATAAGAGGTATGCGTCGACGAGGGTATCCACCAGAGGCGATAAGGCTTTTCTGTAAAAGGATTGGTGTGGCGAAGGTTAATAGTATCATAGATTTCGAGTTCTTAGAGCATTGTGTTAGAGAAGTACTTAATAAGACTGCTCCACGGTTTATGGGTGTGTTGAGGCCTCTAAAAGTAGTTATTGAGAATTACCCAGAGGATAAGGCTGAGGAGATGGAAGCCATTAATAACCCAGAGGATCCATCTGCTGGTACAAGAATGGTTCCATTCTCTAAAATCCTCTATATTGAGCAGGATGATTTCATGGAGAACCCGCCCAAGAAGTTTTATAGACTGGCTCCTGGTAGAGAAGTTAGACTTAGATACGCTTATTTCCTTAGATGTGAAGAGGTTATCAAGGAAGGTGGTGAAGTAGTTGAGCTTAGATGCACTATTGACCCTGAGACACGTGGTGGTTATGCTCCTGATGGTAGAAAAGTTAAGGCAACAATCCATTGGGTTTCTGCTGTTCATGCAGTAGACGCTGAGGTTAGATTATATGATAAACTCTTCACTGTTCCAAATCCTGCAGGAGTAAAAGATAGGGATTTCAAAGAGTTTCTAAATCCAAACTCTTTAGAGGTACTTAATTCTTGTAAAGTAGAGCCAGCGGTTAGGAGTCTTAAACCCCTTGATCGATTTCAGTTTGAGAGACTAGGTTACTTCTGTATTGACCCAGATACAACAGAGGATCACCTAGTTATTAATCGAACCGTTACCCTTAAAGATACTTGGGCTAAGATAAAGAAGAAGGAGTTGGAGAAACAGAGGGAAGA
>CAZCPZ010000011.1:0-13262 GCA_964499875.1 uncultured Thermoplasmatales archaeon
ATGATATGATGAAGAATAATGTCATAGAACCCCTACGTCTCGGTATACAGGAGATACAAGCTGCTTCTGAAGCTGCAACAATGATTCTTAGAATTGATGATGTAATCGCAGCGAAACCAAGTAAAGGACCAGAATCTTCCAAGGAAGGTGGAGAAGGATCCAGTGAATTTGATGAATACTAATACCTCCCCTTCTTTACTTAAAAACCATTTTTCCTTTTAATTATATTATTTCTGGCATCTCTTACCCTTTCTATACTCTTTACTTCTCCACCTACTCTCTACGTATCCTGTATTTAACGAAATGGCTTCGTAGGACTTACTAGAGGTGAGAAACAGTGGGTAAAATAAAGATACATGATGTTGAAAACCATATTTTGATTCTCACCCAGGGGATGCGCTATTATGAATATGAGGATCTAGAGTA
Organism: uncultured Thermoplasmatales archaeon; assembly: GCA_964499875.1. Lineage (GTDB taxonomy): Archaea > Thermoplasmatota > E2 > DHVEG-1 > DHVEG-1 > B44-G15. The sequence continues at coordinate 427 of CAZCPZ010000011.1, forward strand.
CCCAATTGGCTTAACACATTGGGTTATAGAGGGGTGTAAACCATGTGATACTGAAATAGTTGCTACTATTGATATAGATCTATCTGAGGCAACTATCATGCTTTACATGAATAAATTATTTAGCGGCGTTGTTCTGCATATTGGAGAGCACTTGGAAGATAAAACTCCAGTTGTATTTAATGAGAAAGAATATGTTACAACATTTGGAGATAGTGTTGTAGATATAGTTTTAAATTATTTACCAGTTGATTCTGAAGAAGTTACTTGTTTCTATACAAACGCTCGTTCAGAAACGGTTGTTGTAACAAATTATACATCAGTATTTATAACAAGTGTTAAAGGATTTATAGGATGTTTTGAGGAAAAAATGTTATCAATGGTTGGGGATGACTTAAAATTTCGACTCTCTTATGATATACATATTGTTCTTCGCGATCATGTATCTTGGCAGAGGAGAGATAAGTCTTATTTCCCAGGAATGGAGAATAGTTTTTTTGATGCCTCACCAGTAGACTTGGATCTTAGATTAAGTATTGAGGGTTCATCTAACTCTATAGAATTCGCAATAGATTCTATAAGATACCGTGAACTAGTTTCAGATAGAGGATTTGATGAGTCCTCACTCCTGATATCTGTTTATACAAACGTGTTCTCCTCCAATTCAGATAATCTGATGATGAAACTTGAGAAGTAGTGAGAGGAATCTACATAATGGGGAGATGAAAAAGATGAATATCTGTGTGATGGGGCATATAACCAAAGACATCAACATCCTAAATAACAGGAAAGTAGAGCTTCCTGGTGGTACCGCATATTATACCACAGCCGCTCTTCACTCCCTTAACTCAGATACAGCACTTATCACTAAGCTGTCTCAGAGGGACGAGTACCTTCTCCACGAATTCACTGATAGAGGAATCCCTATATTCCCCAGGTATAGTAAAGAAACAACAATCTTTGAAAACATATATGCTAATGATTTAGAGGTAGTGGAGCAGAGGGTTTTAACGACTGCAGATCCTTTTACCGTAGAAGATATCCCAGAAGGTTTATCACCTAAATATCTACACATTGGTTCTTTAACTAGAAACGATTTTTCAGAAGAAATATTCTCCACTCTTTCAAAAAAGACTATCATCTCCTTAGACGTCCAAGGTTTCCTAAGAGATGTATCCAAGAATAGAGTTACTTTAAAAGAGTGGGAGGATAAAGAAGAAATCTTATCCCATGTTGGTATTCTAAAGGCATCCTTAGATGAGGCCAAAATTCTTTCAGGATTAAATGATCTACAAGCTGCAGCGGAGTATATATCTAATCTAGGTCCTATGGAAATAATTATAACAATGGGTAACCAGGGAAGTATAATCTACCATAAGGGGTTGTTCTATGTCATCCCTGCTTTTCAATCATCCTCTATTGTTGATCCAACAGGATGTGGAGATACCTATATGGCTGGTTATCTCTATATGCGATCTAGGATAAATGATTTCTACAAGATTGGTTTATTTGCTTCTGCTTTAGCTTCTCTAAAACTTAGTAGGATTGGTCCTTTCTGGGGTTCAATTAATGAGGTATTACAGTTAATTGGAGAGGATGCATTATGAAGGGTTTAATCATTGCTGCAGGTGAAGGTAGGAGGATAAAATCTCTAAGAGGTGACTCTCCGAAACCTTTGATTCGTCTACTAGGTTTAACCTTAATAGAGAGAGTTATACTATCTGCAAAAGAGGCAGGGATATCCGAGTTTATTATTGTTATAGGATACAAGGGGGAGGATATTAAAAATCATCTAGGAGGTGGAGAAGAATATGGGGTAAAAATCACGTATATAGAAAATGAGGAGTGGGAAGAGGGTAATGGTGTCTCTGTCGTGAAGGCTAGATCTATTCTAAAGGATGAACCTTTCCTTCTCCTAATGGCTGATCACATATTTGATTCATCCATAATTGAAACCATGTTGAAGGTTAAAAAGAGGTCGGATGAATGCTTAGTCGCAATAGATTCTTCTCCGAGATACATAGATTTAAGTGAAGCAACTAAGGTAAAAATTGATAGGAAAAAGATTGTAGATATAGGTAAAAACCTAGAGGTTTATGATGCTGTTGATTGCGGTATATTCCTAATGAGTCCAGTGATCTTTGAGGCTTTGGAGGAGAGTATTAGAGGAGGAGATGATTCTCTAGCAGGTGGTTTAAGGTTTTTAGCTTCAAAGAAATTAGTTAGATATATAGATGTCAAGAATACCTTCTGGATAGATGTGGATACTGAAGAGGATTATAAGAGAGCGGAGAGGGAGCTATTGAGGAGGTTAACGAAACCAACAGATGGCCCAGTATCTAGGTATTTAAATCGCCCACTTTCAACGAGATTATCAAAATATCTAGTGGAGACGAGGATTCCACCGACTCTTATCTCCATTATTAGTTTCCTATTAAGTTTCCCTGCAGCGTATCTATTCTGTGCCTCCTCATATATCAGCGTGGTATTAGCTGGGTTATTAGCTCAGTTTTCCTCTATACTAGATGGTATAGATGGAGAGATAGCTAGACTTAAACACAGGAAGTCAACATATGGTGCATGGCTAGATAGTTGTTTAGATAGATACTCAGATGCTATAATCATCTTTGGTATGACATATGGATGGTGGCTTCAACATGATTATAAGGAGTTAACGTTGATAATTGGTTTTATAGCTCTCATAGGTAGCTTCATGAATAGCTATACTTCCATACGTTATGACTCTCTTATAGAGAAACATAATATGAAAATGGTTCACATAGGGAGAGATGTTAGGATTCTCCTGATAATGATCGGGGCTTTATTCAATCAGATCCTATTAACTCTATTAGTGCTTGCTATCTTCACCAACCTGGAAACCATTAGAAGATTAATAGTTGTTCCACTAATCTATCCATCTAACTGAAGAATTTATGATTTAAGTTGTCTTATTATCTCCTTTCCATACTCTGTTATCCTATAGAGTTTCATATCTTTTCCACCAGATGTTTCTTCTACAATATTTAAACTCAACAGTGAATCCTCCTTCCTGTATCTTGAATCCATTCCTCTAATTGCTCCGATAACATTAGTGGGTGTAGTTTTAACGTGATATGCGATTTCAGAAGTGTAGCTACTACTTGGGCTTATCTCAAACAGATACTCAGCTATCTTCTTCCTAATACTGCTCCTCCTGAGCGCCCTGAGAACAAGTGGTCTCATAACATCTACTTTATCCTTCAATGAATTATGCTGCTCATCCATCCCATCCACTCGAGACACCATAATGTTCAAAACTGTTTATAAGTTAATCGTTATTTTTCACTCTCCTCATCGCTATCATTTACGATGAAAACCATCTGTGTTAACAATTTAAATTATCTCCATTTCTCTACTCCTACTCTATCACAATACTCTCCAATTGGACATATACTACATCTCGGTGATATCGGGGTGCAAACTGTTTTACCAAATAATACAAACAATCTATTGAATTCATCCCAATATCTCCTTGGTAAAATTTTTTTGAGTGATTCTTCTGTTTCCTCTGGTGTCTTAGTGGAAACCCATCCTAACCTATTGGATATTCGATGACAATGAGTATCTACTGGTAGAAAACCACTTTTCTTGTGACCATAAACCATTACAATATTCGCTGTTTTCCTTCCAACTCCTTCTAGTTTTAGTAATTCATTGAAATCAGATGGAACTTCTCCCCCGTATTTCTCAATTAATGTTTTCGCTATATTTTTTATCCGTCTAGCTTTAGTTTTATAGAATCCTACCGGGTATATAAGTTTCTCGATCTCCTCTTCGGATAAACTTAAAATCTTCTCTGGGGTATCATATTTACTGAGTAACCTAACAGATGCTTCATCTGTAACTTCATCTTTTGTTCTAAGACTTAGTATACAAGAGACTAGTGTTGTGAAAGGTGTATGAAGAATTTTATTCCATTTATCTCTAGAGACGAATGGAGGATCCATGTTAGATAAATACTCTCTTATCCGAGAAAATATCTCCCCAGCGTTTTTAATCTCCTCCATCTTTATACTGCCGCTCCCTATCTTTTATATATCTTAGATGGAGAAAAACAAATTCTGAGATAACTTTTTCTCAAAATGTTTAATTCACCTTTTAAGAAGTAAATCATCATAAAATATTTTTCACAAAAAATTTAAATATTGATTTATACAATTTATTTTTAGCATGTGACGGAGGAAAAGGCGAGAGGTATTTGGTGCCTACTCACCTTATATAATCGGGGACATTTGGTGTTCACCGATCTCCTCCCTCACATGCCCCTCATATGTGCTTTTGGAAATAATAAGAAGATACACTTTGTTTTCTCTATCATTGTTTAAGCAACAAAATTTTTATTAAATATATTAGATATCTATTGATAAGGTGAATTAAGGGAGATGAAAAATATAGTATCCTTCTCAACCTTGACTTTACTCCTACTAGTTCTTGGTGTAATGTTATCATACTTTACTAAGGTCGAACCCAAAGCTGTGGGAGGCACTACCATCACAACTATAAGGATATATAGTGATTTATCTGATGGATACTCTAAATATCTTGGTAGAGCAGGTGTAGATTCCTGGTATGATGTTAGAAATAGAGTTATTGGTAATCAAAAAAATGATACGAAACCCTGGTATATGAAAGGTATATTAGCCTCTTTTAGTAACAAAACTAAGCCACTATATGTTATATCCAGATCATTCTTTGCGTTCAACACATCCATTTTAGATGATAACCTCTCCATCAAATCTGCTTCTCTCTGTATATATGGATGTGGTGCAAATGAGAGTAGTGTATGTGTTGTCGCCTGGACAGATGGAGAAGATGGAGTGGATTACGATGACTACGGGTGTGTAGGGGATGTAAACTTTGGTAACTCCTCTTCATGGAAAAATAATGGTTACAATGTAATTCAATTAAATGAAGCTGGATTAACATACATCAATAAGACAGGTTATACTTACTTGGCATGTAGAGAATACGAACATGATTTCCTAGATAATCCACCTGGTGGCCCCTTATTAGATGAGAATAGGAATGGTCATTACTTTGCAGATGCACCCGGTACAGATAAGGATCCTTATCTACTCATAACCTATACTCTTAATCCATCTTCAAACTCTCAGAATCAAAGTGATAGGGGTTACTCAACTCCTGATATCTCATTTGTGGCTGTATTTCTGCCTTTTCTAATATCAACTCTCTTTAGAAGAAAACAATTGTTTTAAAAGAATTTTTCAGTAGTTGAACGCTGGGGAAGGGATTTGAACCCTTGCGGTGCCGAAGGCACCAGTAGCTCTCGAGGCTACCGCCTTAATCCCGGCTTGGCTACCCCAGCAGAAATTATAAACCGTCAAAAATTTAATGAAAGACTTTCTTATATGGGTATCGATTAAAGGTGAACGTTAAAGTGAGGATACTGAGAACAAATGATATTAAGATAGTAAAAGTTAATAATGATGCTAGAGTCATAGATCTATTAGATAAACTAGGTTTCAAACCAGATACAGTTATTGTAACTGATGGTGATACGCCGATACCCGTTGATGAGTATGTAAAAGATAGTAAAGAATTTACAATAATACAAGTCTCATCTGGTGGTTAGATAGAAAAGGAAGAACCTTTCCAGGTGCTCCCGTAGTGTAGTCCGGTCAATCATCACGGCCTCTCGAGCCGTAGACTCGGGTTCAAATCCCGACGGGAGCATCTTCCTCTAACTAATTTTGGATTTATGGAATCAAAACTCAGAAGATTAAAGGTTTAAGAGTGATTTAGTTGGAGGAGTTGAGTATTTGATGAGTGTTATACTAGTATTCGACTATGATGGAGTGATTGTGGATTCCCTTGAATTATTCATGAAATTCTTTCTTCAAGCCTGTATAGATTTGAATGTAGAGGGGATTAAAACAAGAGATGATTTCCTTCGATTATTTGAAGATAATATGTACTCCTCACTTATGGGGGAGGGTTTATCACCAGGGGAAATTGAAGTGGTAATATCTAAAGTAAAGAATAATCTCCTTGCGAATCACCATAGAATGAAGGTCTTCCCTGGTATGAGAAAAGTTCTATATTCCTTATCCAAGAGATATACATTGTTTCTTATAACATCTAATGATTCAGAGGTTGTTAAGGATTTTCTTGTCCTAAATCACCTAGATTTATTTGCTGGTATACATGGATGTGAAACCAGTTCAAGTAAGGTAGATAAGATCAAATTAATTAAGAATTTAACTAATGAGGAGTGCTACTATATTGGTGACACCATAGGGGATATAATCGAAGGTAAAAGGGCAGGAGCGTTAACTGTTGCAGTAGGCTGGGGGTGGCATCCAATGAATAGATTGTTAAAAGCTTCCCCTGACTATCTAGCTTATACTCCAAAAGATCTTCTAAAAATTTTCAAACAACTACCATAATTTATAAAATATTTTAATAAAACTGTGTACATTATCGGGTTTTTGCATAAAAAATTTATATAGAGTCTATCATATGGGTTTTTAAGCTGATGTGATTAGATTATTAACAGTGAAAGGATGTGGTTTTCTATGTCAGAAGAGTCAAATGAGATAAAATCTGGTGGAGTGAATGAGAGTGTCATCTACATAGGGAATAAACCTCCCATGAGCTATGTTTTGGCGGTGATAACTGAATTCAAGAAGGAAGGAGATGGTAACGATGTAGTTATTAAAGCACGTGGTAGAGCTATCAGTAGAGCAGTTGATACAGCAGAAATTGTTAGAAAGAGGTTTTTACCAGATATAGATGTTAAGGAGATAAAGATTGATACTGAGAGTGTAACAGATGATACTGGTACAACGCATAATATATCGTCAATTGAGATAAGACTTGGCAAAAAATAAAAGGGTTAGAGAGGGAACGATAGAGTAGATGCAATAGAGGATTAAATAGCTTTGTCTACCCCCGGTGCAGGTATGCAAGGAATCTACAGATGGCTTCCTCTTTGTATTACATTCCATATCTATATTGGTTTATACAATCTCATTAACAGTATCAGCAGTTATCCTATTATTCATCATAATATCTAAGGCGATCAAAATATATACTTCAGGATAGGTAGAACAAAAGGCAACCTCTCCATTATCACTGTTTTCCTAGATATATTAAAAGCACGGTTGTTTTCTTCCTACTAATGGACAGATAAATCGATATTGTCTTCCTCGCAGGTTTGTTCAGGGTTGCCTTTAGATTAGCTCTTCAGAAACCTATTAATGGTATTGTAGTTTGGCTTAATATTAACTCGTAGATCAGATGATAGAGTTAGAATCTCAAATATTGATGGGATACAACCCTTACACATATATTTCTAGATGAAGTTGGTGGAGCAATAGGATAAGAATCTCTACTTGACTATTATGCTTCCCAACTTATCAATATTTGATTAACAAGTGATGAACTATAATCTGTGAAGATAACTTCATCTTAGATGAAGTCAATGCTATCATAACCTATGAGAGTAAATTTTTTGGGAATCCGAGGTTGTTCATAGTTGATGTTATAAAAAGGTATTGAACCATAATAGTCTCAAACATCTATCTAGAAACCTTAGTACCGTTTATCTTTCAAAGGGTTCAGAGGTTACAGTAACTGTTAGATACTTATACTATTGCATATGATTGGAGACTTCAATGTAGAAACTCAGAGTATACCGCTAATGTATCCTCTGCTACTGCATCCCATGTGAACTCCTCGAACACCCTCTGTCTACCGTTTCTTCCCATCCATATTCTTTTCTCCTCTGAATCCAATAACTGTGTTACTCCCCATGCTATATCCTCTGGATCATAAGGGTTTATATGAATCCCACATTGCTTATCACCATTAGGTATAACTTGTTCTCTCAAACCACTAGTTCCTTGTGCTCCAACAACAACTGGTTTAGCCATCGCCATTGCTTCTGTACACACTATCCCGAAGGGTTCATATAGAGAGGGTAATACAACTATGTCAGCAGCAGCGTAGTGAAGAATCCTTTCCTGTTCTGGTACAAACTCTGTCCTCAATGTAACATGGTGGTGGAGATTATACTTATCTATCAATACACGTATACTATGTTCTAAATCTCCTACACCTAACATGACTAGTTTCACATTGGGGTGTTCTCTCACTATATGAGGCATAGCATGGATTAATTGCTCGCAGCCTTTAACAGCTACAAGTCTACCTATGAAGAATAGGAAGATTTCATTTTCTTTAATCCCATATTGTTTCCTCAGTAGCATTCTCTGTTCCAGAGGTATAACATCGGGATTATACTTATAGGGGTCTATTCCATTCCAGCAAACTCTAATTTTCTCTTTTGGAAACCCTAATCTCTGTAGTTCTTCCTTCATAGCATATGATACTGTTATTATCCCATCAGCTGCCTCTCCTCCCTTCCTCTCAATGTAGTTTATGGTTGGAGAGCCCCCTGAGCCACCAGATCGACCATACTCTGTTGAGTGTATATGGAAGATTAATGGTAGATCTAGTTCTCTTTTAGCGATCATTCCTCCTATGATTCCTAACCAGTCATGCGCATCTATTATATCATAGTTTTCTCCTCTCTCCTCTACTAAGTTATGTACTAGGGTAGAAACAGACATGACATTATAACCTATAACCTGTGAAAAGAAAGGGAAATGTTCACCCCAAGATTTTAGATCATTATTGGAGAATAATATGAGACCTGGTGTTAAATCAAGGGTTTTGGGTCTAAACACTTTTACACCATGCCAATTCTCCTCGGGTATAAGTCTATTCTCAGTGTTCACAGCGAAGACAGTAACCTCGTGCCCCATAGATACTTGTTTCTGTGTAAGTTCTGTTGCAAATGTTCCAAGACCCCCCCATATTGCTGGTGGAAACTCCCATGTGAAATGAGCTATCCTCAACTGGTTACCATTGAATCTATTTGAGTTCATCCCATCCTCGCCGTAGAAATTGAATATACTCATCGTTAATAAATTAACCGCATATCTCAAAAAAATACTTCTAATACCTTCTCTATTCAACTTTACTAAATGATGGGAAAATAATCTGGTGAGGTAAACCTAAAATTGAGGTGAAGCATCTTTTGATTCATACAATTGTTAACCCAGGGATAGAGAAAGCGTTTTCTTTTATTGAAGAGTATCATCGAAGAAAAGCTGAGAAAACTACTTTGATAATCCTCGGTGACTGCATGGTGGAATATAGAGGTAGAGCAAAGTCCTTTCTTGATTGGGGTGAACGAATCGTTATGATTAAACAAGATGGAACACTACTCATCCATCAACCAATTCTAAGGGAACCTGTTAACTGGCAACCCTCTGGTTCAAAGAACTCATTTCTAGTTAAAGATGGTAATCTTATACTTAATAGTATCCATAAGAATCCTTCTGAGAAGATGAAAATTGTTTTCCGTTCTATTTCAGGTGTAATCGTTGCTTCACTGAGAGATCAAGCTAAACTTCTTATAACTGGTATGGAGACTGATGTTGTTAACCATATACTATTGAATCCCGATTGTATCGAAGAGGGTTTAAGGATTAAGAAACGTGAGAAACCTGTTAAGTCAGGGGTTATAGATTTATTTGGGTATGATAAAAACCATACTCCAGTTGTAATAGAGGTTAAAAGAGGTTTAGCGAATATAAACGCAGTTCATCAACTACGTATGTATGTAAATGATTTGAGAGAAGGGCGAGAAGATGTAAAGATTAGAGGAATACTATGTGCACCTAGGATACCGGATATGGTTAAGAATCTATTATCTGATTATGGTTTAGAATGGCGTGAGATATCTTGTCCAATGGTTCTACCAGATGATTGGCAGAAGACTTTAGAGGATTTCCACTAGGAGATTATATCCCTCACGCATATATCCACTATATCCTCAATTTTTTTCTTTGCATCTATGACTAGGAATCTCCCTACATCTTCTCTCTCTAGTTTCCTATAGTTTTCTTGAACCTTTGTCAAAAATGGTACTTCTTCAAAAGATATTAGATTTTCTCTATCTCTTATCCTCTCTAAAGCTTCTTCTGGTTCAATTACGAATAAGAAGGTTCTATCAGGTATGGGAATATACTTGTATGTTAAATCCTTCAACCATTTAATGGGATCACCCATATATATTTGCAGTTGTACTCCTTGGTAGGCAAAAGTGGAATCCATGTATCGATCACATAAAACAATTTTTCCTTTTCCTAGCCATTCTCTAATCTCTACTCCATGTGATAGTCTATCTGCAATGAATGCAAAGGTTGTTATAAAGGGATCTTGCTCTTCTCTTATACACTTTCTAACTTTTTCTCCAAACCAACTTTTGGTTGGTTCAGCAGTCTCTATAACATCTAAACCTCTATCTCTAAGTTGTTTTGCTACCAGTCTAAGGATCGTTGTTTTTCCGGATCCATCGATTCCTTCAAAGGTTATAAACTTCTTCAAACTTGTTTCCTCCTCCATTTAATCTTATAATACATTAATGGATGATGAATCTCCCTACATAATTCTTCTCTCTCCTCTAGTGGACATAAACCATACGTACGCATCTTCTCACAACCAGGGGGGTTATAACTAGTAGATGAGCTTACACCAGTTATATGCTCAATTTGATATCTTGTTTTCTCCTCCTGGAAGTCAGGTGCAGTACTAAATAGGGATAGTATCTCGTCTCTACTAAGTTTAATAGAGTTTAGAAAAGAAACTATGGCGAATCTACCCATATGTGGAACATTTTCCCCTGATTGAATAGCTCTTAGTAAAGTCTTCATACAAGGGGGTAGATATTCTATTTCTAGTTTCCCAATTGGTGCTGTCTCTAATTCTTTTCTCATAGCTTTTACTTTTTCTTTAATATCCTCTATCTCCGAGTTGAATACCTCCAATACTAGTTCATAGCAACTTCTATTATCTAATTCTTGGTTAATTCTCTCTCTCAAAGCCTCTTGTAGTAATCTAACCAACTCCTTAGGAGAGGTAGTAATGTATCCCTTCTCTATTTCTCTATTAATCATCTTCCACTTTTTATACCTAGTAGGAGCATGTTTTAGGTAATCAACGAAGTATATCTTTATTTTATCATCTACTTCTCTCACATCCATGTTGAATTCCAAAGCAATTTCTAATAGGAAGGAGGTTTCTTCTCTCAACAGATTTCTATACATATGTATTGCTTCACCAAGAGCATATCTACGTTTGAGATACGGCTCCCTTACGCAAACTGTTATCATCCTAGCTATTGGATAAGAAAATAGCTCCATTAAACAATCCCCCGTGGATACAAGGAGTGCATCACCTACATCACCTTTCTCAAAAGCATTGTAAACTCTCTCAACTCCTCTGACTCTCGCTCTCTCATATAACGAATCGGTTAATAATTCTTGGATTAATGGTGCTTCTTTCTTAACATACTCTCTAGCTTCATTGAGAAAAGGATATTTAGCGTACCTTAATAGTTTCTCCTCCAACACAGTTAGAGTTAGATGATATAAAACCTTATAGATGAATTTTACTCACCCCTTATTGGTTTTTTAACAATCTGGTTTTTTTAACTCAACAAATATTTAAACAGATATTGATAAACAGTAACACGAAATAGTGGTTTGTGGTGGATTATGGTGAAGAGAGAACCATCTTTATCCTGCATCATAGGGGATCAAGAAGAGTTAGAGAAATCCTGGGGAGATACTCTAAACAAGGAAATCCAGGAATTCTGGAGATTAATATTTGAGGATATACAGAATTAATCTAGTTTAACCTTAAGAGAGTTTACATCTCACTGCCTCGATTTTTCACTCAAACTAATTTAAATAAGTTTCTCAAAGTTTTAAGTATTAGAAAATGTATACTGTCTCCTCAGATAGTAGAAGCTGGGGGGCCCGTAGCTTAGTCTGGTGGAGCGACTGGCTCATAACCAGTTGGTCGCAGGTTCGAATCCTGCCGGGCCCATCTACCTTCTCTCCATATTTCTCAGTCAACATCCCGAAAAACGGCGAGTTGTTGATTTTTACAACCATTGTTTCAACCTCCTCTCCTACGTGGTTTAAGAACCAGTGAGATCCAATCCCCCGGTAGTTGCCGATAGTATTGTTCAGCGTATCGGATGTAGTTTTGAGTGGTGGCTATCTTTTCATGGCCTAGCCAGTTTCTAACGGTGTACACATCAAAATTACCGATTTTAACCTTGGTTTGTATTAATCGGGCTACTGCACACCAGTGACGCATATCATAAGGAGAGAAATGTTTCCAAACCTTCTTCCCATGTTTACTGAGTTTTTGACCTATGTACTGGATGGTGATGGGTTTACCATCTGGTCGAAGGTAGAGGGCATCACCGCTGTATTGGTTTTCCACCTTGGGACGCCAGATATCCAACCAGTTTTTGAAGGATTTATGCACTCTGGATGTTAGTATTGCCTTCTCAGGTATCAGTGTACGCTGAGAGTTGTGTTTCTTCCTCTCGGTTATAATGATCTCTCCATGTCCATCATCGATTATAACATCATCAACTGTTAGAGCAACGAGTTCACTGGGAATCCTCAACCCTAGTAGGAATCCATGGAAGAATAGGTATTGGTAGAGTGCGTTCTCATAGTTATCATCAGAGTATTTATGATTCCAGAACTCTACAACCTTACTAGGGAAGGGAAGTATACGTTTACTGGATGTAGGTGGGAGTTTATATGGCCAGATTGGTATACCATATGCTCGCAAGAACATTTGCATTGTCTTCCATTCATGAGCTAGTGCGTGAGGAGAAGCACCTTCAACCTGTTCCCTGTAATCCATGTGTCTAACAAAGTTTTCATAGCTTGGGTTTCTAAAAT
>CAZCPZ010000012.1:0-13226 GCA_964499875.1 uncultured Thermoplasmatales archaeon
AACTAGTTTTTAAATGCGCTAGGGAAACTAATGCTATAGTTACGGTTGAGGAACACTCAGTGATAGGTGGTCTTGGAGCAGCAGTAGCAGAGGTTTTAGCTGAACACTCTGCTTCCATAAAATTTTATAGGATGGGTATAAGAGATCAATTCTGTGAGAGTGGTGATCCAAAGGATCTACTTGAGAAGTATGGTTTAACTGCTAAACATATCGTAGAAGAGATTAAAAGGTTACTTAAATAAGGAGAGTTTAGCGGTATATAATTAAGGTTAAAACATCACCGTCCTCCAGGTGATGATCTAAACCAACCTTCTGCCCCGGGTACTTAGCTGATCTACCCCACACCTGTGCATACCTAAATTTCTCTGTGAAATCTCTATGCAGCCTCTTACATACATCTCCTACTGTTCCACCTCTCCTCAGTATCATTGGTTCACTGTAATCTGGTTTCCCACCCTGCGGTTTTAGATATACTCTTATCAGTTTAAGTCCCTCGAATATCCTTTCTCTTAACTCATCTAATCCTTCCCCTGTTGCAGCTGATATCGGTGTAACCTTCCAATCATTTAACTTATTGATGGCCTCCTTCACTATATTCTTATCATACTTGTCTATCTTGTTTAACACTATAAATGCTGGGAGATACTTACGGTTATCTAGGAATACATCTATTAGTTGATCCTCTGTTATATCCTCTCTAATAGTGATTTCAGCGTTGGTTACATACTCTGATGCTATAGCTTTAATGGTTTTCTCACTCATCTTAGTTAAACGTACAGGTGTATGTATAATAATGCCACCTTGACCTGTTTTCCTAATAATTACATCAGGTTTATGCTGATTAAGTCTAATACCAGCATCATATAACTCTCTGATCATACTGGGAAACTCAGTTATTTGTTCTACATCTATCATTAATAATAATAGATCAGCGTTTCTTAGAGCTGATAGGATCTCTCTACCTCTACCTTTACCCATAGCTGCTCCATTGATTAACCCTGGTAGATCCAGTATCTGAATCTGCGCTCCATTATATATCATCATACCTGGTATAACCTCTAGAGTTGTGAACTCATATGGAGCAACTACGCTATTGGCATCAGTGAGTTGATTTAGAAGAGTGCTTTTACCTACACTAGGAAAACCAACTAGTGCTACTGTGGCATCTCCAGTTTTCTTAATAGCAAATCCTTTACCTTTTACTCCTTTACTTCTTTGTTTCTCAATCTCTGCTCTTAGTTTCGCTATTTTAGCTTTTAGTTTCCCAATGTGATGCTCTGTAGCTTTATTCTTCTGAGTATTTAGAATCTCTTCTTCTATCTCTTTAATCTGTTGTTCCAATGAAGCTGTATCTTTACTCATAACCTTGTTTTCCCATGATATATCAGATCTAATACAAAAATATTTTATCTACAAAAAACTCAAAGGTGGATGAGTTGGAGTTGTTTATCTCTCAATAATTGTTCCAGTTTCTCCTTTGAACGCCTCCCATGCTTTGTCTAGGTGAGATATAACTACTCTACCTTTCTCATTGTATTCTAGGAATCTAATAGCTGCTAATATTTTTGGTCCCATGCTACCAGCTGGAAAGTATCCTTTTTTGTAATACTTTTTTATCTCCTCTAAAGCTACGTGTGTCAAAGCTTTTTGTTTATCTGTATTATAGTTTAGATACACATTCTCAACATTTGTTAAGATTAGGAGCATATCTGCTTCTATTGCTTCTGCTAGTCTCTCGGAGGCTAAGTCTTTATCAACCACTGCTTCGACTCCATCGAGACCCCAGTTTTCCTTCTCTATAACAGGCATACCACCTCCACCTGCAGCGATCACTATTATATCCTCCTCAATCATCCTCTTTATAATTTCTCCTTCTACAACTGATATTGGATCAGGAGATGGAACAACTATCCTCCAACCATCTGGGTACTCCCTCATATAGTATCCATCTTTCATTAGTTCCTCTGCTTCCTCCTTACTATAATATGGTCCTATAGGTTTCGTTGGATTATTAAAGGCTGGGTCATCTTTATCTACTAGTACTTGTGTAATCACTGTAACCACTTGTTTTCTTAAACCTATTTTACTAAGAGCATTTGATAGACATTGCTGTATCATATAACCTATGAATCCCTCGCTTTCTGCTACACATATACCCAGTGGCATAGGTGGGAGTTTATCTCTAGCAGCATTGTTTTGAAGTAGTATTGCTCCGACTTGTGGACCGTTTCCATGGGTTAAAACTATTCTCCAGTTATCCTCGATTATTTTGGTTATCGATTTAACAACTTCTCTAGTATTCGCAAACTGTTCATATATAGTTCCTTTTTGACCGGGTTTAATAAGAGCGTTTCCACCTAAGGCTACAACTATGGTTTTCATAGATAACAGGGTGGGAAATAAGGTTCTATACTAAAAAACATAACTATGAAATAAAGGTTAAATATTCTAGTGTTGATGGATTTCCATCAGCAGAGAAGGAATTTAGTTCAACTCCTCAAACGGGAAGGTAGAATTCATTCAAAAACTGTTGAGGAAGCTTTTCTACGTATCCCAAGAGAGTTATTTGTACCAGAGTCTATGAAACCTCAGGCATACCTAGATACCCCTCTTAGTATAGGTTATGGTCAAACTATTTCTGCTCCACATATGGTTGCTATCATGGTAGAGGCACTTGATCTTAAACCTGGGCAAAAAATATTGGAGGTAGGTGCTGGTTCTGGGTATCATGCAGCTATTGTCGCAACTATTATAGCTCCCAGTGGTCATGTGTATACTGTTGAAAGAATCCCTCAGTTAGCAGATTTCGCTAAGAGAAACTTAGAGGAAGCGGGTATAAGGAATGTTACTGTTGTAGTGGGAGATGGCTCTCAAGGTTTACCTGAGTATGCCCCCTTTGATCGAATATATGTTACTTGTGCTGCCCCTGATATACCCAGTCCATTGATTGATCAACTAAGGGATCCCGGTAAGTTGCTAATACCTGTTGGTCGAATGTACTGCGAGTTAGAATTAGTTGAGAAGAAGGACGGGGAGATTCATTATAGGGATTTAGGTGGATGTGCTTTTGTTCCACTCATTGGTAGATACGGATATAAATCATAGCTTGTAACCTATGTCCCTAAGGAATTTTTTACGCCATTCAATATCTTTTTCTGTTTCTACTCCCTTCGGCATGTATCCATCTATTACTCCTAGTATTCCTCTACCTTTTTCTTCTCCAAATGAGGCTTCAGCTATAACAACTTTTGTAGGATTAGCTGTTGCACAATATACGCTGCAAATCTCTGGAACTTCTTTTATCCTATTTAGGATATTTATCGGATAACAGTTTTTCATAAATATTATGAAGGTGTGACCTGCTCCAATACTTAGCATATTCTTCTCAGCTAGTCTCTTTAATTCCTCATCATTCCCTATGCTTCTTACTTTGCAGGCTCCACTTGCTTCGGAGAACGCTATACCAAACTTTGCTTGAGGAACACTTGTAACAATAGCTTCATATAAGTCTTCAACCGTTTTAATGAAGTGAGTTTGCCCCAATATAAAGTTTATATCCTCTGGTTTCTCTATATCAACTATCTTCAACTCTATAACTGATGACATCTCTTCTTTAACCCCCAATGGCTTTTTGTGTTCATTATATCAAAAGAAAAATTTCCTTATCTATGTTTCTCAAAGAACCTAGTCCATCTAACTCTCCTTGGTACTCTACCTAGTTTCAGCATATTCTTTTGACATTTACTTTTACAGAAATATAGTACAGTGCCATCCTTCTTAACATACATCTTCCCAGTACCTGGTTCAATTTCGTTCCCGCAGAATGAGCATATTCTCCTCTCAACCATTTCTTCAAACCCCTCCACCTAGTTTCCTTGCTTCTCTCTGTGTCTCATTTAACATTAGTATATCCCCTAGTTGCACTGGACCCATAACGTTTCTTGTAATTATCTTTCCCTTATCTATACCATCTAATACTCTAACCTTGACTTGTTGAGCTTCCCCTGCCATACCTGTTCTGCTTATAATCTCTACAACCTCGCATGGTGTACCCTCAACCATTACATCACCTCAAATTCTCTCTTTCGTTATTTCGATTCCTTCTGTTTAAGTTCCTCTACCTTCTTAATAAGGTTTTCTATATCTTCTTTGGCTTTCCCTGGGTTTATGATCGCTACAGATGAGCAGTTTACCTTTAACCCAGCTGTTTTACCTAGTTCCTCTTTACTTGCAACATATGTATAAGGAATATTTTTCTCCTCACACAGTATAGGCATATGTGCAAGTATCTCCTCTGGAGATACATCCTCAGCCATTACTACAAGTTTGGCTTGTCCTCGTTCCACTTGCTTAGTTACCTCATTTGCTCCCTTACTTATCTTACCTGTATCTCGAGCCTTCTCTACGATATCATATGCTAGATCCTGTAGTTCCTTAGGAGTTTGAAATTTCACATATATTGGCATTACTTGTACTCCTCCTTTTAGCTCTCATAGATAGGACAAGTGTGTTTTAGTTGGGAATACAGGAGATGTATAAAAACCTTTTCAGGGAACTCTTATGGGAGGGGAATCCGCTCTACTTCTAGTCGATCCGCTGTAGGGTATTCCTCGCTGATGTAGCATTTTATATTCTCTTTAGTAAACCGCGGTGCTACTTCCTCAACTATATATGGATTGGTTTCAACTCTATGCTTCTCATGATTCAAGTATACTAACTCTTCTTCTATATCATATTCTCTTTTCAAAATAGTTTTTATCCTTTCAAGAGAAATGCTTCTAGGTGGCTGGATGATTCCTAATAGAAGTGTTCCATCTTCTGTTATGATCTCATGTGGTTTAGCTACATTTTCTGCTCTTCTTTTTATCCTGTTCCTCAGTTGCACTCCATCTTTGAAAGAAGCGGAACAATAGTGTACTCCTATATCCCACTGCTGTTCCTCTACAAATCTTACTATATCTAATCCTAGCTCCTCGCTTCCCTTAACTGCTGCTGATATATCATTCTTATTTTCAAAACCCTTCTCTAGGAATGCTTTTACATTTCTTTCTGAGAACTCTAATTCATTTAGGTTAACCCATTTAACACCTTCCTCTTCAGCCCACTTAATGAGAGATACTGTCTCTTCTCTAAACCCTGGTATAACAGGTATTTCAATGGCAGTATCTACCTCTAGTTTTAAAACTGATTTTATTACCTTACCTATATGTGTATTCTCCATACATCTCCAGTGTTGTGGCATAGGGTGGAATCTAATCTCATCTAATCCAGCAGTTATTAAATCTGGTATATATTCTGTATTCTTCAACCCAGAGGTATAGAGGTGTATATGAAAGGAGGAACCATAGTGTTGTTTAAGTAACTCTATATATCTTTTTGTTCTACTCCACACCATTAATGGGTCTCCACCTGTTATCCCTACTCCTTCAGCTCTAATATATTTCGCCTCTAACAAGATTTTCTCGATATCATCCTCATTAGATAACTTCCATTCATCAGCGTATATTACATCTCTCCCTCTTTTTTTAAAGCTAAGTGGGCAGTAGAAACATCTAGCTGGACATAACCCTGTTACTAGTAATACTAGTTTAGATCCCTCTGCGCATAACTCACAGGCAGGGGATAGAGGTGGTATATAAATGCTTTCATTGAACCATTGAATTATCTTTTTCATTCTAATCCTCTTTGAGTGATTACGAATCTTGCCTTCTTTCCCTCTGGTTGAGATCTATGTTTCATTATTGTTGCTTCTCTCCTACCAACATCGATTTTCTCTAATTTTAAAACTGTTTTAACTAGATGTTCAACGTCTCTACTTGTAAAGGGTTTAATCTCACCGTTTTTATCTGTATATACCTGCTCCGCAATTATAACATATATATCCTTCTCTCTAGCTGCCTTCTGTAGCATCGCTACTTGTCTAGTGAAGGAGTGAACAGTTTCCTCTTTCTCTTCATCTAGGAATAGACGGTAAAAGAGGTTTAATGTATCTACTACTATAAGTTGAATATCCCTAATCCTTAAAGCATTAGTGATCATCTTCTCCTGTTCTTGTTGAGACATCGGTGAGAAGAAGAGTATCCTCGCTAATACCTCTTCATTGTACCCTTCACATATCTGATGTAACCTCTCCATTGAAACTCCTTCACTATCTATATACGCTACTCTTCCCCCTGCTGCTGCACATTCTCTCGCTGCTTGTAAACAGAAATTGGTTTTACCTGTACCTGCTTCACCGTAGATCTCTGTTATGGATCCACTCTCCACTCCTCCTCCAAGAAGCTCATCTATAGGTGAACATTTTAATCTTAGTTTCTTCATCTCATATCTTCTCCATTGATAGGTAAACAGAGTGTATGGTTGAACTAGTGGGACTCTCTGAGTATAGAATGTTTTTTAAACCTATTCATTATATCCCTTTGAAACCCTTTGGAGTAAGTTTTTTAATTAAAAGAACATTACGGCCCTACGCGGACGTGAAGGAAATGGCGAAGAGAAGTAGATCCGAGGTTAAGAAGGATGAGAAGAAGGTTTTAACTCTACTTCAATCTCATGCAAAGGATAGTTTAGAAACAATTGCAAAGAAATGTGGTTTCTCTGTTCCCAAAGTTCGACGAATAATAAAAACCCTGGAGGGAAGTAATACTATTTGGGGTTATCACGCTGTTACTGACTACGAGAAGTATGGTTTACATGAGTATCTATTATTGATTAAGAAAACCAATAGACCAGCAGATGACCTCGTTGATACTATATTATCGCGGAGGATTGAGAAGCAAGCAGAGGAATTAGATGTACTGATAGAATCTAGTTACTATCTACATGGGTTATTTGACTGGTTAATCTGTTTTGTAGCTAAGGATTTGAAACATGCTAAGAAGTTTGAGAGTGAGCTTGTTAAAACCTATAAATCACATATTCAGGAAACTCATCTAATGGAGACCATCTTCCCGGTTAAACGAAATGGTATTCAGAATCCAGAGTTACATAAGCTAAAAGAATTCCTGTGAGGGAAACCTGTAGTAGACTCTAACTTGCTGAGAAAAATATTTTGGAGAATGAGGAGGGAAAAAAAGAAGGGTGGTGAGGAGAGAGGTTTGAGGCTGATCTACCCCTCATTCTCCGAGAGAAAACTAAATCATAATTTTTCTATATAAATATTATCATTAAAATTTAGATTTTTTAAATTTTTTCTCTACTCTTCTCCAACTCTTCTAATAGTATGCAGGCTTTACAGATTCGCTGAGAAGTTGGTTCTCCGCATCTCTCACATGGTTGAGTGGGTTGAAGTGGATGAGTCGCAAATAGTAGTTCTTTGATGATCTCATAACTCTTCAGTATACCATGTCTAGCACCAGGATGCTTATACTCCAATTCCTCAACTATATCCCTAAAAATCCCCCGGAATGCTTCTGTTGCATAAGGGCACACTCCATCATGATACTTTATATCTTCTAGTAACGCAAATAGAGTTGTCTCCTTCTCAGGAATACCTCTAAGAGGGATTAACCTTGGTATTAAACCAGGTTGAATCCTGGTGTGTGGTCCCATGCGTGCTATCTTCTCTATATCACCTTTTATAAAATTCATCAAAGCAGATTGAGCCATGTCATCTAGGTTATGACCAGTTGCTAGAATAGTTACCCCTATTTCTTTAGCTTTCCTATTTAAACATTGTCTCCTAAATACTCCACAGTAAGTACAAGGTCCTCTCTCATCCCTCTTAATAGAAACGATTTCATCTAAAGCATATCCTATCAACTCTTTAAAGGATACTATATGGTGTTCTACATCGAGTTTCTCACAGTTCTCTATAGCAAACCTTATACTCTTATCTCTATATCCTTTTATCCCTTCATCTACTGTTATAGCAACTAGTTTATTCCCTCTTCTATCCGAGAGTACCTCATGTAATAGGTGAAGAGTCACTAAGCTGTCTTTTCCACCTGAGACAGCTACTCCTATAACAGAGTTTCTATCTATGATACCTTGCTTCTTTATATCTTTCTTAACTCTTCTCCTAACATACTCTAAAAAATGTTCCCTGCAAAGATGGGTACCGTTGTATCGGATGTATGTTACTGCTTTTCTATGGCACTTACTGCATCTCATATTAGATGACACAAAAGGTGGATTATTTTCTCCATAAAATAGTTTAATGGGTAGATTATACCCCACTCTACTTAAAACTTTCATTGAAATACCTCGGAGGAATGTCTTCATGATTGTATTAGATGGAACAAATCTCACTATTGAGAAACTAGTTAGAATCGCTAGATACAATGAGAAGGTTAAGCTTCACCCAGAGGCTTTAGAGAGAATTAAGAAGTGTAGAAATGTTTTGGAGAAAAAGATCGAAGCTAAGGAGATAATGTATGGAGTGAATACTGGTATAGGAGAGCTCTCAGAAGTTGTTTTATCAGATGAACAGATTAAAGAGTTTCAGAAGTATTTGATTTATAATCACTCTGCTGGTATCGGTGATCCTGCTCCAATAGAGTTTGTTAGAGGAGCAATGGCTAGTAGGATAAATGTTCATGCTCATGGTCAATCAGCATGTAGACCTGAGGTTACTCTCACTCTTGTCGAGATGCTAAATAAGGGTGTCACACCCTTTGTTTGTCAGAAAGGCTCTGTTGGTGCATGTGGTGACCTTGCTCCAATGGCACAAATTGCATTAGTACTCCTAGGTGAAGGTAAAGCATACTATAAGGGTAAACTCATGGATGGAGCTGAAGCTATGGAGAAAGCAGGTATACCTATACCTGGTTTACATGCAAGGGATGGTCTCGCTGTTATCAATGGATCAAATTTTCTAACTGCTATGAGCGCTATACTACTATATGATACAAACAATTTTTTGAAGCAAGCTGAGATCGCTGCAGCTATGTCCCTAGAGGCTTTGAAGGCTAATATGAAGCCCTTTACTGTTAAACTCCACGAAGCTAGGGGTTTCCATGGAGCTGTTAGAACTGCTAAAGCTATTAATAAACTGGTTGAAGGTGGAGATCTTAAAGCTGGTAGGATTAAAACTAGGGTGCAGGATGCTTACTCTCTTAGATCCATTCCACAGGTTATCGGTGCTGCTCATGATGCAGTGGCGTATGCTTGGAGTCAAGTGGAGATTGAGCTTAATGGTGTAGGTGATAACCCAGTTTTCTTCCCAGATGAGGATCTACAGATCTCAGGGGCAAACTTCCAGGGTACACCTGTTTCTCTACCGATGGATATGGTTGGAGCTGCAATCACTATGGTTTGTGTTATGTCAGAGCGTCGAGTGAATAGACTTAATAATCCCGCTCTCAGCCAAGGATTACCACCATTCCTAACTAAGGGTGCTGGTATGTTCTCTGGTCTCATGCTTAGTCAGTATACTGCTGATATGCTTATTGTTGAGCAACGTATACTCTCTATGCCAGCGTCTATTCAGTCTATACCCGCTGCAGCTGATCAAGAAGACTTCGTTTCTATGGGTATGAATACTGCGATTAAGAACTTCCAGATTCTAGATAACGCCTATGGGATCCTGGGAATCGAGTTTATGGCTGCCGCTCAGGCATTGGATTTCAGGGATTATAAGATTGGTAGAGGAGTCGCTAAGGCAAAGGAGGTTATCCGTAGATATATTCCTCATCTCGATGAGGATCGACCTTTATATCCAGATCATAATAAGATGAAGGAGTTGGTGAAATCCTGTGAGATTCTAAGAGAAGTTGAGAAGGAAGTAGGGAGTCTAGGAGAAGTTGTTAAACCAGTTTATCCACCTTTAACTCAAAAGCAATA
The DNA here is from genome assembly GCA_964499875.1 of uncultured Thermoplasmatales archaeon. Lineage (GTDB taxonomy): Archaea > Thermoplasmatota > E2 > DHVEG-1 > DHVEG-1 > B44-G15. The sequence goes on from CAZCPZ010000012.1 coordinate 9,784, forward strand.
ATAGGATGTTCAAGCTCAAAATTTTTTATAGTCTTTGGATGCAACTCCCCAAAGAAACCTATCTCCTCCTCTTTATTTATGATAGAGGCGCATCTCCCTAGTACAAAAGCGGGGTGTTCCTTTTCTCTCAACTCATATTTCACACCTATATTCCGCATAACTGCTTCAACGATGGATTTACAGTTTGTAAACCCTGCTTTTGCACTGATCTCAACAGCTGCTAATCTAGGTTTATTCTTAAAGTCTTCATCTACTACTAGTCCTACTTCAAATATCTTCTGCGGTAGAGAATGATGTTTGTTTTCAGCTAGGAGTTTAAGTAGTGATGGTATCAAACTTACTCTCAAGCAAGTATACTCTTCTCCAATAGGATTTAGAATCTCTACATGTTTACTCTCTAGTAGAGACAATTTTTTAAACTCATCGTTTTCATTTGAGATAGTAAAAGTGGTGACTTCTTGGAATCCTAAACCTATCATTATAGTTCTCAGAATGTTTATCTTCTCATGTCTCTCTAGTGGTTTACCGAAAGTTAGTTTCCCTGGTAGATTCCCTGCGAATCTATCATAACCATAACCAATAGCTACATCTTCTACTAGATCGATCTCATGTAATATATCTGCACGCCAACGAGGTATCTCCACCTCCAAGGTATCATCGTTGAGAACAGTAGCCTCATAACCCATTCTACGGAGGCAACTAATTACTTCATCAACACTGAGGCTAAGTCCTAGTAGTTTATTAGTATAGTTTATTGATAGATTCTTCTTGAGAGGCTCCAGGTTTGGTGTAACCTCTTTTTCTTCTTCATACTCTACTGTGACACTATATATCCTGCCTCCTCTCTCAGCTAATGCTGTAGCTACAATGTTTAGTGTACATTTAACAGCTTCTTGGTTTACTCCTGTTACCTCTATAAATATATTTGTTGTGTATGGCGTAACCTCTGTTAGTATACCATTGATTATAGGTGGGAAGGATAAGACATTGTTGTTTCTATCTACTATGATAGGGTATTTTTCTACGCCTTCTAGTATATGGGCATATGCTATACCTTTCTCATGTCTATATAGTATCTCTCTTAGAGTCATTGATTCATCTTTAGCTAGGGGTATAAACTCTACTGAGTCTGGGTCAACTGTTTTATAAGTAAAAGGTGGTTGCACTGCATCATAGTTGTGTACTCCTATAGCTACTCTCTTACGGTCTCTACCTATACCTAGATGTAATCGTTCTTGTAAACCCATTAATGAGACTATGAGTTCATCGCTCATCTCTACATCTCTGATGAGTGCACAAGCAACATATGGTCTCACTTTGTTAACTGATGAGTCAACATGCATCACTATACCTGTTTCCTCTACTTGGTATCTACTTAAACCAGGTTGAAAACCAAAGAAAGCCTTAGAGGCTCTAGCTACACCCTCTACTGATGATAAATCTGGTCTATTCGGGAAAAACTCTATACTAATCTCATTTCCCTCAACTCTATCTAAGTCTGCTCCAATTAATGGTAATCTCTCTATTAAATCCTCTTTAGATAACTCGAAACCTAGTAATCTTAGGAAATCTTGATAGTTGAAGGTTACTACTGGCATACAAAACTCGGCAACAAGATTCTAGTATATTTTATTTTGTGTAGAAAGAAGGTGCAATGTTTTTAGTGTTATATTCTAGGAATCCCAGAAACCCCTGGTTCTAGCATATTGGATCTCAGCTTTATGTATGGCTTTTAGGAGCTTCAATAGTTCTTCTTTATTCCTTTCAACTTCTCGTGAATCCACTGTTCTCAGTATTCTAGCAGCAGTATCTGGTCCTATTCCTCTTGCAAGTAGAGCATAGACTGCTGGTTTACCATAGGTTAACACTAGGCTAGCGTTCCTATGTAGTCTCCTCAGAAGTTTCTTTTCACTCTGAGAGAGGTTTTTCTTTTTGATTACTGAGGAGAATTCTTTGTTATATGGGTGAAGAGCTGCTATTTTTATAGCCTTGCATCTCCTACATATAGGTTGACTTGGTAGTCTCCTAACGTTTGTCTCCCATGTATTATAGCAGTTTAGACATATCATCTTAACTGGTGTCTCCTCTATTCTCTTCTTTAACGCCATGAGTATTGTTCTATCTGCTCTAGGTGGAGCCATTAATCCTCGTATTCTCTCTACTCCAGCGAGACCTATAGGTGAAACTCTCTGTATAACAATCTTTATCTCTCCATTCTGTATCTCTCTAAGTACTTGTTGCGTATGAGTTATATCCATTCTATCCCAGATGAGTTTATCTACTGCTTCCTCTAAAATCAGGGTTCCCTCAAATAATGTGAATAGTCTTTTAACTCCAATATTCTTGTAGTCAAAGTCTTTTCTCAGTGAACCAAATTTCCTTGCAACATGTATTAGATGCCATCTTAGAGATGTAGAGTTTCTAAGAGTCGTATGGAGTATGTATTCCAATGTATCTGGTTGAATACTCTCTAGAATCTTTTTTATCCTCTCAGGAGGTATTCTAATTGGTAATTCTAGGTGAATCCTATAGGGGTCACTAGTTATACCTATGCTTTCACCTATTGATTGAGTTAGGAAGACAGATATTATTCTACCAAGAGTTTCATTTACTTTTGTGCCAAAACAAGCGTTTATGATAATTAGTTTATCATCTACTTCTATGGTTATGGTTTTGTCATCTGGTGCAGTGAAACCTTGTTTCCTCTGCTCCATTATATAATCTCTGAGTTTCTCTATATCCTCCTTTGAACAAGGATACTTGTTGAGTTTCTCTTCATCTTCCTGTATTATTCTTCTAATCCAACCTACTTCTCTAGCTACTTCGAAGGGTACTGGTATATCCTCTCCGATCCAAGACGGTGCTTCTCCTAGCTCCTTAGCTGGTGCAACTAGTATCTCCTCTTCTTCTCTCCTAACAATAATCCATGGTCTACCTTTTAGTATAAACTTCGCTCCTTCGAATCCATAGTTTAAAACAAAACTTTCATCTAATACACCTAGTTTCCTCCTAGAGTTTATATCCACTGCTAGAAATGTTTTCTCATCTGGTATCATAGATATGTTCTCTAGGAAATATGTTCTGGAGCTCCGTCGTTTACCAACAAAGTTATCCTCTCTCCATATACTCCTCTGCTTAGATAATAAATCAACTACTTTGTTGAATAAACCCTTATCTAGTTTATGAAACGGATACGCTCTAGTGATAATACTATATATATGGTCAATATGGATTCTACCATATTCTAGGGCTATAGATATAATCTGGTTAGCTAGAACTGATAAAGGGTTTTGTCTAACAAAGTGTTCCTCGTATTTCTTATCTAGTGTCCTCCTTGCTATTACTATACTCTCAGCTAAATCCTCTGGGTTTGTAGTGATGATAACTCCTTTGGAAACCCTATCTATTCTATGACCTGATCTACCTGTTCTCTGAACCAGTCT
>CAZCPZ010000013.1:0-7704 GCA_964499875.1 uncultured Thermoplasmatales archaeon
TCTCTAGGAGTCCATGATACAGCAGCTGTTGCACCAACTAATCCCCTCTTATTTCCATAACCCATCCAGTATCCTTTAAGGTGAGAAAGCATTTTTTCTATTTCTTCTATATCAACTATGCCATGAACTGCTCTTATATAAACCTCAGATGATGGTTTCTCTTCTAGCACAACAAAACCTGGGTTTGTATTCTCACCTATTCCACTATACCTTGAAACCGCTTCTTCAACTAATTCCACTACCCTAGAGTTTTCAATATTACCTTCTCCCTCTCTAAAAGCATGTATTTCCTCCCCAAACCCCTCCCCTATCTTAAACCTCTCTCTGCCATCCCTACATACTTGTATCGCAATAGCTCCATTACCCCTAGTCTTCCAAGGTATATTCGGGTTTAATCTAACAAGTCTTGGATAACCAATGACCTTATACCCCTCTCTAATTAACTTCAAAACTAGTTGATAAGCTACATACGTTGTGCATCCTCCTCTCCTGGAATCTGTATCATCGATTCCTATCCAAATATCTCTTCACCATCCTTGAATTCCCCGATATAATTAAATATCTGTATGATGTATATTCCTTATAGTAAACCTATGATGCGGCAAGAGTTGTTAAGTAGTGTTAGAGAAACCCTAGTTAATGCAGGGTTCTATGTATCTGATGTATTTAGCATGCGCCCTGTAGGTTTTGATTTAATAGCTAGGAGAGACAATACTCTCCTCATAGTTAAGGTTTTAACTAATATTAATGCTCTACCTGAGGATGTAGCAGAGGAACTCAAAACCCTTGCCTCTCTACTGGAAGGTCATCCATTACTCATAGGTCAGAGAACCACCTTAGGTTTACTAGAAGATGACGTTGTATATGATAGGTTTGGTATACAAGCTATAACATTAGAGACACTCAAACATTACCTACTTGATGGTGTACCACCAAAGGTTTATGCTGCTCCTGGTGGATTCTACGTTAATATAGATAATGAGAGATTAGTGAAACTTAGAAGAGAGAAACAACTCTCACTGGGAGCATTCGCTAGGTATCTACATGTCTCCAGGAAAACAGTTCAAATGTATGAAGAGGGAATGAATGCTAGAGTAGATGTAGCACTTAGAATGGAGGATATACTAGGAGAAGCCCTTATTCAACCAATCGATATACTACATGGTAATACTTCAATGGAGGAACCTAAAAGACGTTTTAATCCAGATAAAGAGGATACCCTTCAAACAGAGATATTTACCATCCTTCAACACATAGGGTATACTATTATACCGATGGGTAAATGCCCCTTTGAAGCTGTTAGTAAATCCAAGGATGGAATACTATTAACATGTGTACACAAATATGATAAAAGGATTATCAAGAAAGCTAGGGTAATAGGTGGAATAGCAAGGGTAACTGAGAAGAAAGCAGCTTTATTCACAGATAAAAGAGGTTTTAGAGATAACATAGAGGGTACACCCCTCATTGGTAGAAGAGAACTAAAATCAGCTAGGGAACCAGAGGATGTACTAGAATTAGTAGTTGAGCGTCTACATCAAAGCAGTTAGACCAAACTTTTATAAACAAAGTTGTTATTCCCGACAACTACCTCTTATCTAGAAAAATATAGCTGATACATATGGCCTCGAAAGAACTCGTGGAAGCTGTTGATAAGATTAAAAATGCTTCAAAAGAGTTAAACAGGAAATTCAAACAAACTATAGACGTAATTATAAACCTAAAAGATGTTGATCTTAGTGTACCGAAGAATAGGGTAGATGAAGATGTTCATCTACCAAAAGGTAGAGGGAAAAAAGCGAAAGTTGCTCTCTTTGCAAGTGGAGAATTAGCGATGCGTTCTAAGGATGTAGTGGATCTACTTATAACTCCAGAACAAATTGAGGAGTACGCCTCCGATAAGAAGAAGTTTAAGAAAATAGCTGATACCTATGATTTCTTCTTAGCAGAAGCACCATTGATGCCAACTATTGGTAAAACCCTTGGTACCGTTCTAGGTCCAAGAGGTAAGATGCCTAAACCTGTTCCACCAACTATTGATTTAACAGGTATGGTTAATAACCTTAGAGATACTGTTAAACTTAGATCAAAGGGTAGTCGAACTTTCCATACAATAGCTGGTACGGAGGATATGCCTAGTGAGGATATAGCGGCTAACATAGAGGCGATTGTTAAGAGACTTGAAGGAGTATTAGAGCGAGGTAGAATGAATATAGGCTCCATATATATTAAGACTACAATGGGGCCAGCAGAGAGAATCCTATAAAGGGAGAGGAAACATGGCTCATGTAGCTGAATGGAAATACAAGGAAGTCGAAGAATTAACTGATATCCTAACTTCTCACCCAGTTGTCGGTATAGCAGAGATTGGAGGTATACCAGCTCCTCAGATGCAGCAGATGCGAGAGAATCTAAGGAAGGATGTAATAATTAGGGTTTCAAAGAATAGATTAATAATGAGAGCCCTAGATGAGGCAGAGAAAAAAGTGAAGGGTATCAGTGCACTCAAAGACCTTATCACTGGTCAAACAGCTGTTATCGCAACAGATATGAACCCTTTTAAACTCTATAAAACTATTAAAGCTACTCAAACCAAAGCCCCAGCTAAAGGTGGAGAAATCGCTCCAAATGATATAGAAGTTAAAACTGGTGATACACCTTTTAAACCGGGTCCAATTGTTGGAGAACTACAAAAAGTTGGTATACCAGCTGCTATAGAGGAAGGTAAAGTTGTTATAAAAGCAGATAAAGTCCTTGTTAAAGCAGGGGAGAGGATACCTAAAGAATTAGCACAGATGCTCACTAGACTAGAGATCTACCCACTTGAGATAGGTATAACCTTACATGGAGTATTTGAGGATGGTTGTTTATTTAAACCAGAAGTCCTCGATGTAGATGTAGAGGAATACGTAACTCAAATCAAGGAAGCAGCTTCTAAAGCTCTATCTTTAGCGTTCAGTATAACATGGGTTACTAAAGAAACCGCAAGATTATTGATATCTAAAGCTTACCATGAGTCCTTAGCGTTATCCCTGGAGATCGGCTTCCCAACTAAGGAGAATATAAAACAGTTGCTTGCAAAAGCTCATATGGAGATGCTCTCCCTAGCATCCCGTATTGGTGAAGAAGGTTTAGATGAAGAATTAAAGAATATGGTGAAATAAAACTTTAAGGAGGCTAGAAGGAAATGGAGTACATATATGGTGCGATGCTCCTCCACTCAGCAGGGAAGGAGATTACAGAGGAAAACCTGAAGAAGGTATTAGCTGCTGCTGGAATAGAGGTTGATGAAGCAAGAGTAAAAGCACTAGCGGCATCCCTAGAGGGCGTAGATATAGAGGAAGCTATTAAATCAGCAGCGGCACCAGTAGCAGCGGCACCAGCTGCAGCAGCTGGAGAAGCTGCTGCAGAGGAGAAGAAAGAAGAAAAGAAAAAGAAGGAAGAGGAAGAGGAGAAGGTATCCGAGGAAGAAGCAGCTGCTGGTCTCGGAGCTCTCTTCGGTTAAACGATGCTTTCTCCTCTCTAACCCCCTCTACCTTCTTCTCTAGTTTATACTAGTTTTACCTATAACCACTTCTTGAAGGAGATGTTATCCTCCACTCCAATATTCCCAGCTGTATCCTTAGCAAATACTCTTAGAGTACAACTCGTTGGTTTAAGATATGTTTTAAGGAACATGTATATGTATGGTTCCTCTGTATCATCTCCACTATAAACCCTTGATCCATCAGAGAATTCAAAGTGAACCATGTTTACACCAGATGTTTCATCGGATGCATCTACTCTCACATTGATTCCACCTAATATGAGTGTCCCTCCAAATGGATTCTCCATTAACTCTTCTCCCTGTAAATATATGTATCCATCTTTTGGAATAATTATCTCTGATGTTGGTGGTGTTTTATCGATCTTAATCTCCGGTGTACTATGTATTGGACCCTTGTTACCTGCGTGATCCTCAGCGTAAAACTCTACTATATACCTACCATTTTTATCTAGGTGGACTGTGAAGTCATACTCAGTGGTGAATCCTTCTATCTCATATCTCTCCCATCTGGGTTCCTCTCCCCTGGTTTCAATTATTCTATAGTATATATATGCGAGTCCACTGCTATCCAATGGTGGGTCATAGGCATGGAATGTTACATATACATCACTTATATACCAACTGTTTTCTCCATTAGGTGACTCTGGATCTATGGTTATACTATCATCTACTCCACTTATAGATGGTGCTAGGAGTAAGGTTGATAGTATTAGTATCACTATTACCATTCTCTTCATCATTCACCTCCTCCCAAGAAAGGGGGGTTCCATGGGTTTAGAGGGATACCCTCCTATCTTGAGGCTTGGGTCTCCTAGTAGTATATGAGTCTGCACTATCTTGGCATCAAACCTGTCATCATACACTGGGAATAACAGGATATAGTCTCTAACGGTTTCTCCATATAGTTCCCCTAGTCTATCTATGCCTTCTATGTATAGTTTAAAGAAATGTGTTTCAAACCATCCATCTGCTCCCTCTATACAATCTGGTACACCATTGCTGTTGTGATCCCCAATGTTTACTCCACCATAACCAGTGCTTCCAATAGAGGCAATTGCTCCTCCATCCTTAACTTTAACGAAGAACCAACTCCAGCATTCTGGAACCCAGTTGTAGAACCAGTATGAACCAAAATCATCTGGATCAGTGGAGAAATAATGTAATCCCTCTTCTAGTAAACCCTTGATAAAGTTGAGTGGTGTCACGTCTATCTCACTATTATGGCATCCACCAACCATTAGAATAGGATACTTATCCTTGTTAGAGAATCTAAGCATATCCCTATTGTATAATCCCTCAGTCCAATTAGCGTAATCACCGTTCTCATGAGTACTCCATGAACGAGGGTTGCCGTGTCCAACGAAGTATGCGAAGCCACAACCCTTTGATACCTCATTTATAATATTCTCAGTTGTAAGATTATGTAAACTAGCCCATATCCTTATAGCCGTAAAATTCTTCATATATCCTATAGCCCTCTCAGATGCTATTTCTCCCTCATTATAATCTGTTCCATCCTCCCATTTCTTATCAAATGTATCTCCAGCTACAGTGATGAATCTCTTAAACCAAAGACTTCCATGGGTGGATGTCTCATAGGTTATAATCTTATCAACCATTGTTTTAACCTCGTTAATAGATGTACAAGCTAGTCTCCCAACATATACATCTGGTGTCATGTCAACTTGATCTACCATAGATGCATATTCTGGGTAAGGCCATTCGGCATAGATTCCATTACCATTGGTATCCCAGCTGCTAAAACTCCCGTTACCATTATATAGATCAGCATAGTATAAATCACTTACAAAGAATAACTCCTCGTATTTCCCTCCTGTATCTGTTTCAAGGTGACTATACCTAACCGGTATCCTCCAATAGTTCCCAACTAGTAAAACGTACTCTACACCCCATTCTTCATGAGCATTTTTGATGAAGAGTTTTATCTCCTCTTGTTTATCTCTACCCTCTACTTTGAAATATCTATCATCGTAGATATCAGAGAGGTTAACAAGTATCGTTTTAACTCCATAGCTATTTTTATGTTCAACGAGGGGTTTAAGATAACTAGAGAAGAAATCATAGGAGATGATTAGGAGATCATATTTATCTGGTAGAGTGAGTGATTCAACTGGTTTCTCAACGGTAATTGAAAGATTTATCTCGTCGCTATATAGAATGGTTTCCTCGTCTTGACTGTACTTTATAGGATAGAGGTAGATGGTTATGAATGTAGTTGGTTTACCTTCATTGTTTAATCCACCGGTTTCCTTCACTCTATATAGGAATGCTGAATCAATTTTTTCTTCATCTATGGTTAGATAATCTGTTAATGTTGGTGGCAAAGGTTTAGAAGAGTATCCAAGTGGTTTCTCTAGATGTATTTTCCTGAAGGGTGTATGAGTACATTTTATAGATAATACTCTGCTTCCAAGAGGATACTTGAAGGTTTTTCTAAATACTGGTAAACCATGGATCATTAGATCGGTTCCTTCTACCTTTATAACGCTATTGTTTCCTGCTATTTCTATATCCATTGTTACCTTCTGAGTGAAATGTATCTCCTCTTGTCTCACGTTACTAATTGCTATAGTGAAATTTGCTATGCTACTCCATAGCAAGATGATGATTAGTGAAATCAGTAATGAGAAGTTTTTCTTTCTACCCATTGGAAACCCCCTGATTATACATACATATTACTCTTATAAAAACATTTGTGGGGAACAGTTTGATAGTAATAACCTTCTATCGGCACCTCTTCTCGGTGTAACTCTATTTATGTAGCAAGCTATTACCCCGGAATATGTTTCAGCAGATGGGGGTGACCAACTCAAATAGATAGTATTGTAACCTATGTTGGTAGGTTTACTACTCCATTTATAATAACCTCTATGATTGCATAATCTTTTATCTCAATCTGTATCGAGACTAAACTTAAACCAATTTCTAGATCAGCTAGTGGAATGAGGAGGTCTGGTGTACCTCCATCATAATACACATAGAGGCTTATTAAACCCACCTTCATAAGATACATCCCTAGGAATGATCCTTTAATTAAAAATGCTTGTTCTGGCAACCCATATAAGCCAGCTGAGATGTAAACGGTAGGTGGAGGAGAAATTATAATTTGAGCAGGTATGAATTCTCCTACACGGCATACACCGGATATATTCTCAAGGAATGAATAGTTAGGTAGCACAGGTGGTTTGATGATGAACTTATTTAGAAGATAAGGGTTATCCTTCATTAGATAAAGTGGAAAATTAATATACGCGTTTCTAAACAGGAAAGAATATCTAAGATATATATGTGGTCCTATGCTAATATGATGAACGAAATATGGAGAAGGAGGTTTAAGAGACTGCGTTTTATCTGATACAGAAACAGGTAGCTTTAATTTGATATTATCCATGGTAAATTCTGGTGGTAATAAACCATACTCTATCAATATATCTAGTTTATCCTCCAAGATTTCATATATATCCTCTGAATAGTTAAGGTTTGATAACCTATTTATCAACTCATATAATTCACTCTGAGAGAATCTCTGAGTTCTGATACAGTCCTCTATTTTTTCTACTCCGGGTGGACCAACTGCTACTATGTAAGCTCCTTCGATCGTTTCCGTACTACTTTCTCTTTCCTTAACACTACTACTAATAGGTGCATAAATTAACATACATAGTACTAAAATTATCGGTATATTTTTCCCTCTTCTCACTTATTCTCCCCCGTTTGTCTCTCTAAATTCAATTATCATGTTATATTAATTGTTTACTATTTAAAACTTAGTATTACTGTGCCTGCAATGAAGAGAAGAGGATTTTATCCTATTTCAAGGGGGTTGAGATGAAAAAACCGTTTTAGGATGAATTGGGTAGGGTTGAGTAGATCACAATTATCTATCCTCAAGTCTCCTCTATCCCCCAGCTTTCATACGCAACAGTTTTTTATTTCATCCAGGCGATTCTAGGGATTCCCTATGAAAGCTCTGAGGATCTATACCCAAGTTGAAAACCAGGTATTATATCTGAGAGGAGGAAATGAGATATATTTAAGGAAATGGGATATATTTATCTTCTGATGAGTCTGGGAAAAGGGTCTTGTAGTTGTTATCTATGAAAAGAATAGGTTCATTGTAAATGGAGTACCAGTAA
>CAZCPZ010000013.1:7714-13176 GCA_964499875.1 uncultured Thermoplasmatales archaeon
GGGGTGTTGAATTCTTTGGTATGAGTTGTAGAGGGTAAACTTTTGTGAGTAATTGGTTATGGAAGTTAGAGAGGATGGGATATGAGAGGGAGGTATAGGTTTTGGTTATAAGCGTTTTCCATCTTTGGGAGAATATTTGATGAAGTTAGCTATGAGTTAAGACTATAAGGGGAGGTGATGAAGTTTCATCTAACAATATGCTCCCTAATATTTTTTATTCTAAACATCACTACTAGAAATAAAAATTTGAGATGAGAAATTATTTTCTTTATCAAAAATCTTTTCAAATATATCTATCAATTCACTACTCTTCCTCTTCTTGGGTAATGGATGAAACGTTTTTACTTCTGCTAAAGTTTAAATCATTTAACTCTTCTCTAGGTGATTACTTTATTGTAACTCTTTCACCATCTATTTCTTCCTACTGTTCCTTGCTAGATATCTAGCTCTTTGAGCAACTAAGCTTAATCTAGCTATGGATTGTATCTCCAAAGCCTCTTGCTTACTTGATACGGGACCAACTATTATCATACATTTTTATGGTAGAGATTCAATATATAAACACCTTGTTGTACAATTGTTATCCTTCTCTACATCCATGCATCTAACCCTGTTTGCTCTGTCTTCTCTATATTACTCAACCCAAATGCTCCTTGTATATAATTCTCTATCATCTTCTTATACCACTCTAAATCTATCTCTCTCACATCTCTTATAAGTTCAACTGGATACATGTAATCTATTGGTTTTACTCCACTCTTAGATGGATTAGTTATACCTGGTAATGGTTGTTTGGTTACCACGAAACGTAGTTTTATAGTGTTACGTATTGGTTCACCTAGGAGTTTCTCTAATGCAAGTGCTCTCTTACCAAAGGTTGATAGAGATCCATTCATATTCTTCTTATATCTAGCAGCTGGTTTAACTGATTGAACTAGTGTTAAATCCTCTAAATCAACCTTTGATAAATCTATTTTAGATAAAATCTCTCTCGTTTTAATCTTTATACTCTCCTTGACTTTGTTACGTGCTTCTTCTTCATCAGTCCACCTTGCATTCTCTTTTAAAACTTCTATCATTATATCCTTCAAAACCTTCCTAGCGATATTTGCTTTATCTGAACCTTTAAAATTATTACCCTTAGTGGTCATCTCTATCTCACCGTTGTGTTCATCGAATATCAGATAGTTTTTGTGTTTAACAAAGATCATTGCATCATGGATCTCTGGTTCCAACTCAAAACCTGGGTAATTCAATTCTTCCCTCCACTTCTTGTTACACTCCTCTATTGATTTAATAGCATCCTCTGACTTCGTTAACCAGTCCTCCTCCTTGGGGGGGATATCTACTCCAAGAGCTTTTGAGAACCTAGGTATGTTACCAACGGATCTAGAGCAACCAAGGTAGATTCCATCTGTATCCCCATATACTACTCTTATCCCCTTACTTTGCAGGTATCTAAGTGTCTCTGCAAGGATTTTTTGCCCCTGCGTAGTTATAGCTGCTGCTCCCCATAGGTTGAACTGTCTACCAGATACTGTTGGTGCTGATAGTATCCCATGTGTACCAGCGTTTCTCGCGCCCTTCACACTTTGATACATCATCTTCAACCTATTTTTTTCTTCCACGCTACCGGTTTTCTCTATTTTTTTTAATTCCTCTTTGATTCTAGATATCATACTCATTATACCAGTCATAGCACAGTTAACTACACCGGGTTTCCTATCTATTTTTATACCAATCTTGTAACCTTTATCTGCAAAGAAATCCTCTTCAGATACTGTTTTCCATTTAACATTGTTTTTCTCAAAGAATTCCATCGGTAGTTTCTTCAGCCAAATCCACATATCAGGTTCCTCAGATGGTTTACATAATCTAACAGTATCTGCACCTATATTGAGTGCTTTTAGAATAGTTGGATACATTGCTCCAACATCAGCTACTACTACATACCACCATGGTATAAAATGTGATTTAGTGTCTTTATCAGGTTTAATTGTCATACCACCAGGCATATGATAGTTTAATCTATCCTCTGGATCCCTTGCCCTAGGATTTATTATGACATATGGGTACATCATCCAATCCGGCATCTCATCTCCATACTTTACTACTCTAATGAATTCTTTGGAGAGCTGTTCTTTCTTCTCTCTAGCTCTCTTAACGATTTCCTCCTTAGTAGAGCAACCTTGGAAGTCTCTAAGTAAAACCTCTGCTATTGAAGCTGCTTTACACGTTGCTGGTATAATCTTCTTCTGTATAGCTCCTCTCAGCAAAGCCATGTGATCCCACATGCTTACTGCTCCAGAGGATAGTAGGTTTTCAAAGGTCATACATGTTGTAAAAGAGAGTGGTAACCCTTGTTGAATCAAGTTCAGTGTTATACCCATCTGCTCTAAGATGTCTTGTCTATTATACTTTAGTGTTCTATCATCAAGTTTTATCTCAGAGGGTTTAAGCATTAGTCTATCCTTAACTCCTACTCCTAGGAATGGTGCAACTGCTTTCAAACTATGTGATTCCAAGAATGGATAAAATTTCCTTGAAGCTAGATACGTATCGAAGGTACAGGGGTAAAGGTATGTTACCTGTGATCCTACACCAAAGTGGAATGATTTCTCCTCTCTACTCCAAATATTTAGGAATTCCTCAAAGGTTTTCTTTTCCTCATTTGATAGTTGCTCAGCGCCTTGTTTCAACAAATCTTCTACTCTACCACGCAGCTGTCGATTATCAAATCCTATAATATTGTGGCCAGAAATTACATCATATTTGGTAATAAGTTTGCAGAATTGATTGAGATGTTTTACCTCCTCATCTACATTATGTGAAACCAGTTGTGTTATATCATTTTCGTTAATATCTGTTGTCATATCTATTATATCAAAACTGAATTCCTCTGTTTCAAGATTCTTTGAGGATATAAAAGTGATTTCTGCTTCTGCATAACCTATTATGTCTATGGGTAATGTTAGATCACCTTCCTTAAACTGTGTTAACTCGACATCGTATACCAAGATCTTTATCTTTTTTTCCTCACCATTTGAGTCAAATAACCATGTTTTTCCTTCTGCAGCTAGATCAACCAGTGCTCTCTGTTGGTAAGGTATATCATGCTCCGCTGTATATAACCCAAGGTTGAAGAATAAGTAGTCACTAACCTCTGGTACGCGATAAGATTGAGTTGTATATACCCTAAAAACCTTTCTACTTTTATTATAATCCCAGAAGCTTCTATATTCCTCAATCTCCCCTATATCCTCTATATATGCAAGTACAGGGTGTTTATCCTGGTTATTCCTCCATAGGTCAATTAATCTCTTCCTTATAATAGCTATACTATTCCCAGGCGGAGCTAGTACGTAGAAATATGGTCTATGATACTTTGATACTGGTCTGGGATACTCTCTATGGAGATATAAGTAATCCGGTGATATACCTAGTAGCATCATAACCTTTTTCTCCCCACAATTTAGATGAAATAATCTTTATATGTATTAACTATTTCCCCATTTTTGTGGTAACAGAGATCGTGTATTCTAATATCTTTGATAGACACACTCATATAGGTCACCCAGAGAATGCAGATAGAACAAAAACAATGCTAGATGAACTTCAAAAAACCTCTTTTTTTAATCAACTAAATCTTCGTGAACCCTGGCTTCTGCCAGAGAATATCCTCTACTCTGTACACTCAGATGATATGATAAACGAGGTGAGGAGACTAAGTGAGATAGGTGGAGCATGGATTGATGCAGATACATATGTATGCCTAGATGACTATAACACAGCTAGGTTAGCTGCTGGTGGATTACTACAGCTATGTAGAGATATACTACAAGGTAGAGTAGATAATGGTTTTGCTCTAGTTAGACCACCTGGTCACCATGCAACTAGATACAGGTCAATGGGTTTCTGTTTATTCAATAACGCCGCTATCTCTGCTTACACTCTAATGGAACAAGGATATAGAGTACTAATTTTTGACCACGATGTACATCATGGTAACGGTACGCAGGATATATTTTATGATAATGATAAAGTATTATACCAGTCTTTTCATCTTCACCCTCATTATCCTGGAACAGGTTTAATAAACGAAGTTGGAGTTGGTAATGGCGAAGGATTCACTGTTAATGCTCCTCTACCTCACGGAGCTGGCGAATCAACTATAAGAGCTTTATTAGATGAAGTATTTATACCAATCGCTAGGGAATTTAAACCAGATATGATAATAGTTTCCTCTGGTTTTGATTCTCATCATGCTGATCAACTAGGTGGTTTAAGACTCACAGTAAACTTCTACGGTGAACTCATAGGATCTCTAAAAAATATTCAACCGAGAATAGCCTGCACCTTAGAGGGTGGTTATAATCTAAGATGGATTGGAAAATGCTTTGTCTCAATTATAGGAGAGTTATCTGGAAATCACATAGACTTTGAGGATGAAGCAACTGAAACTAGGTTTGCAGAGGATGTAATTGAAACCCTTAAAAACAAGATGAGCGAATTCTGGGACATATAAATTCAGGATACTCTTACTATGAAGAAGACAGCTGATACTATCATTAAACCAAGTAAACCACTTGCTTGCCATCTAGGGTAGTTCAAGCGTTTCTTTATCATACTCATCTTCTCCTCGATACTACTCTTACCATACGAGATTAATATCAAATCTGTTATACCTTTTATTGGAATATAGTATGATACAACCAGTGTTATAGCAGTGAAAACATATAATATCTCAAAACTGATATTATATCCAAGGATATTCAAATGCGGTAAGTCTTTGAATAGTATATAGAAACCTATAAACCCAAGGACTAACCCAGTAACTGAGATTACTAGGGAGGCAACTAAGGTTTGTTTAACACCCCATCTAACTGCTGGTGTCAACAAACCAGATTCTCTATCCTCCAAGTAATCCTGTGTTTGATTAACAAGTGCTATACCATAGTGTAGTATAACAAAGAAGAGGATAACTAGAAGAGTTGATGTAGTAGGTATACCACCTATTATATAGTATAGGAAGATCATTGGAGCTAATCCTGCTCCAAAAGCCAAGGTTGCATGCAGTAATCCTCTGACCTTAAAATGAAAAGGTTTAACAGAGTATGCTAAACCAAAGAATACACCTGTTAGGACCCATAGAAGTAGCCAGTAGTCCTCAAGTTGGTAACATATATGAGTAGTCAGAGTTAAACCTGCAATTACCTGTATGGAAACTAGGTAAACCATGTTTCTTCTACCTATCTTCTCCACTGCTTCTGATACAAAAACCTTTGTATCTACTATCAACTTCAGCATCTGTCAAAGCATTTATCAAGAAACCACTGGAGATTAGTAGTATAAAAACAATTACCCCCTCAAGTATATGTATCCCTATTAAATCCGTTACAGAAGTAGCTGCTAGTAGAAATGGGATTAACACACTCGGTGCCTCAGCAGGAGCATACTCCAAT
>CAZCPZ010000014.1:0-13115 GCA_964499875.1 uncultured Thermoplasmatales archaeon
GTAACTAGGTCAGCTGCTTGGTATATATCTGAGAGGGTATACTTCTTCTTATTCTCATTACTTCCAACTAGGTGATCTATGCATAGTAGTTTAACACCCAGTTTCTCTGCATATTCTAGTATATGATTCCTATAGGTACTACCTTCATCTCCATGTGGATGAGATACTACCAATACTGGATTGAATCTTCTTAACTCCCTTGTTATTTCAACTGAACGTTCAATCATCTTCCTTGGTACTATCCTTGTTGGTTGTAGTATGAATAATTCATCTTCCTCTAAACCAAGGTCTCTACGTATCTCCTCTACTGGTTTACTGGGACCGAGTGGTTCCCTTGCAAAATCATAGACGTTTGGTATAACGGTATTAGAGATACCTAAACGATAACTTAATTGTTTTGACGCTAAAGAGTTTATAACAACATGTCTCATAGATGGTAGATCAGGTGGAAAAGCTGTCCTAAGATAATCTTGACAACTATTTATAAAGAAACGTTTACGTTCCCAGTAGAAGTCATGGTGATGAGCAATTGTTGGTACACCAGTTTCTGCTATAAACTCTGTTAGAGCAAGACCAAGAGGGATATTCATTGGTATACTAAGGGCATTCTCAGGTATAATGAGGTCGATATCAAACTGTGTATAGAACTCATATATCTTTGACTTCAAATCATCTTTGATATCATTAACTAAACTGGATATCTCTGGTTTCCTTTTACGTTCCGTGAAGAGGAAATCATTTATGCGTTTAACAAAGGGATGATTAAAATGAGCTTCCTCTACTAAAAAGCATTTATCTGGTTCTCTATCTAATTCACCTGCGAAATAGAAACATTTGAAACCATTCCTCTCTAAGACCGTTGACCATTTCTCTATCTCCAGTGAGACTCCATCTGTACCAGCTATCCTAGTAGAGATAAACCCTATGTTCTTAATCTCCTCTCTCCGAACCATCCTATTATAATGTGTTACTCACCTCGAATTTAAAAATTTAAGGGTTCATGGAAAATACCCTTGTGGGGATGAGAAGTTGAAAAAGTAGGTGAAGAAATATTTTAAGATACACTGCTCTGTAAATGAATGAAAGCACTCCTTGTATAATCAAACCAAGGTATGAAAAGATATAGGAGGAAATGGTTTAACCATCAAATTTCAGTGCGTTCGCTTACCTCTTGATACAAATTTTGCTAAGATTCGAGGAACCTAGGAAAGCGGTTTAATAGTGCAAGATGAGTTCTTACGGTTAATCATGCTTTTAATTCATCCGCAATTCAGGTATTATAGAAGAACTGCAGGGGCAAGTTTTAAAAACCTTTTCCTCATTGATGGGAGGATAAAGAGGTGACCATGATATGAAGACTTACAAAACGTTTGGGATCCTATTTATCGGTTTAGTAATAGTTGGCTCTGCTCTACTATCAGGATGTGTAAATGAGGAAAAACCATCTAATGAGGGAGCAGGAGAAGACACCGGTGGTGAAACAAATGGTGGTGAGACTCAACAAGGTGGAGAGCAAGGTGAAGGAGAAGAGAATATACCGCAACTTAGTTTAGATAAAGTAGAGAGTTTCTATGATCTACTTACTCTAGCTAAGGGTATGTCTTATAGATGGGAGGACTCAGAGGGTACATGGGGAGAAGTGAGTTATGTAGTAGTTGGAGAGGAATCAATTGATGGCATAGATTGCTGGAAGATAAACCTATCTTACTCTACCTCTGATTCCTCTGAAACAACCTCTGTAATTATATGGGTTTCAAAGACAGATGGGACCTCTCTCCAGATAGAGATGCCAGGAGTAGGTACGTATAGCGGGCCAATGGTTGAAAACTTCTGGCCAGCTATATCCTCCACAGTTTTGATACCCTTCACAACTTGGACATACTATGAGATGATTAATCCACCAGCGAGTGTTGGAACAGTAACATATATGGGCTCAGAGGAAAGAACATATGGAGATGCAACTCTAACAGTGTTAACTTACCGTTTCACTCCAGCACCCAGTAACCCTCAGTATAATGAGGTTTCATACGTAGAGGTATCTGGGGTTATACTGGATAACAACCATGGTTTACTAGTTGGTATAGAAGCTCGGTATAAAGATGATGATTGGTGGAGGTGGAATCTACAAACAATCACTCTCTGGTAACTCTCTCTTAAAAACTTCTACTTTTCTCAATTCCTATATCATCCATAATTTATTTATATGGGAACTAACATACGGGGTAAGCTGCTCATTCATATTGATGTAGTGGATGGCATATAAACAAGGTAACAGATAAAATCCGTCCCGACCAAATATATATTAAAATGGTTGGGCCTGTAGCTCAGCTAGGTAGAGCATCTGGCTTTTAACCAGGTGGCCAAGGGTTCGAATCCCTTCAGGCCCGCTGAGAAGAAAAAACTAGGAGGAACCTCCAGAGGATGACGGAAGAAGGACCCCTGTTCGATATAACAAAGCATAAACTTGTACCTAAGCATGTGATATTATCTGAGGAGGAGAAGAGAGAGGTTTTAGAAAAATATAATGTGGATGAGACTCAGTTACCTAAGATCTTACATACGGATCCTGTTGTAATCGCTATTGGAGCTAAACCGGGGCAGGTGCTTAAGATTATAAGGAGAAGTCCCACAGCTAAAGAATCTATAGCTTATAGAATTGTTGTTGAGGATAATGAATAAGGGTGATGAGTTATGAGGGAACTTGTCGATGCTTTTTATAGAGAGAGAAGCATTGTTAATCATCAGATAGCTTCCTATAATGACTTCCTTGACCGTAGACTTCAAAAAATTGTTGATAGCACTGTTATTGGTCAAGAAGAAGAGATGGAGAGGGGATATATATACCCTGAGATAGAGGGTTTTAAGATAAAATTCGGTAAAATCAAGGTGGGTAGACCAAAGGTTAAGGAAGCTGATGGCACACAGAGAGATTTAACGCCTATGGAGGCGAGGCTTAGAGATTTAACTTATGAAGCACCTATTACGTTAGAGTTTATACCGATTAAGGATGACGTGGAATATGAACCTGAGGAGGTTAAAATCGGTGAGTTACCGATAATGGTTAAATCTAAAGCTTGTAACCTATATAAAGCTAACATCGAGGAGAGACTGGATAGGGAACTCAGCGAGGAAGAGTATATTGAGGAATTAAGGAAGATGCAAGAGGACCCATTGGATCCAGGTGGTTATTTCATTAGTAATGGAACAGAGAGAGTACTTATAACTGTTGAAGACCTTGCTCCTAATAGAGTACTAGTTGAGAGGAATAGAAGATATGGACAAGCGATAGAGGTAGCAAAGGTTTTCTCACAGAGAGAAGGCTATAGAGCTCTTACTGTTGTCGAGAAGAAGAAAGACGGTATGTTAATGGTTTCTATACCAACAACTTATGGGCAGATACCTTTGATGATTTTATTAAGAGCTCTTGGTATGGAGAGTGATGAAGAAATCGTTGATGTCATATGCGTGGATCCAAGGATGGAACCATATGTATTAGCAAACATCGAGGAATGTGCAAACGAGTATGGGATAACTACTAGGGAGGAAGCTATTGCTTATCTAGGTAAGAAGTTTGCTGGTGGACAAGCAAAAGAGTATAGGATTAGGAGAGTAGAAACCCTTCTTGATAGAAACCTACTACCTCATCTAGGTAATGATCCATCTGATCGATACACTAAGGCTATCTTCATGGCTCGTATGGGTATGGCTGTACTAGAACTAGCTCTTGGTAAACGTGAGGAGGATGATAAAGATCACTATGCTAATAAACGTTTAAAACTCGCTGGAGACCTCATGGAGGATCTCTTTAGAGTAGCTTTTACGGCGTTATGTAAAGACTTGAAGTATCAAATTGAGCGAGTACATGCTAAGGGTAAAGAGATTAAGATATCTTCTTGCCTTAGATCAGATGTACTCAGTCAACGTATACATCATGCTCTTGCTACAGGTAACTGGGTTGGCGGTAGAGCAGGAGTTTCACAGCTACTTGATAGAACTAGTAACCTCGCTGTTCTCAGTCATCTCAGAAGAGTAACTTCTCCATTAACTCGCTCGCAACCACATTTCGAGGCTAGAGATCTACATTCTACTCAATGGGGTAGACTATGTCCAAATGAGACACCAGAGGGACCAAACTGTGGACTCGTTAAAAACTTGGCTTTAACAGTTGAGATATCAGAGGGATTCCCAGAGAAGGAAGTAGAGGCCATACTTAGAGACATGGGTGTAACAGAGGTCTCCAAGGAAGCAGTGGGTGCTAGAGTGTATCTAAACGGTGATCTCATAGGTATGCACCCTGATGGTAAAACACTTGTTAAGGAGATGAGGGAGAGACGTAGGAAAGGTTTGCTGAATAATGAGGTTAATGTTGCATATTATGAGGAGGAGAATGATGTAGTAGTGAACTGTGACTCTGGTAGACTTAGGAGACCACTGGTAGTAGTGGAGAATGGTAAACTACTACTCACGGAGGAGGATCTAAAGAAGATTAGAGAAGGTAGTAAGAAGTGGTCTGATCTCATAAACGAGGGAAAAATAGAGTATATTGATGCAGAAGAAGAGGAGAATACCCTCATAGCTCTTAGGGAAGAAGATATAACTCCTGAGCATACACATATGGAGCTTGATCCAATGTGTATACTAGGTATAGGAGCATCCTTAGTACCATATCCTGAGCATAACTCCTCTCCTAGAATCACTATGGGTGCAGGTATGGGTAAACAATCCCTTGGTTTCTCAGCAACAAACTATCGTATAAGACCCGATACCAGAGGGCATCTACTACATTACCCGCAGGCACCCATTGTACAGACTCATGCAGCAAAGTATGTTAAATTCCAGCGTAGACCAGCTGGAGAAAACTTTATCGTAGCAGTAGCATCATTTGAAGGATACAACATGGAGGATGCACTTATTATAAACAAGGCTAGTATTGATAGAGGACTCGCTAGGAGTACATTCTTTAGAACATATGGTACAGAAGAGAAGAGGTATCCCGGTGGACAAGAAGATCATTTTGAGATACCGGATCCAGAGTGTAGAGGAGTTAGAAGTGAGGATGCATATGTTAACTTAGATGAAGATGGGCTTATATCACCAGAGTGTGATGTTAAAAGTGGTGATGTACTAGTTGGTAAGACATCACCACCTAGATTCCTAGAGGAACCAACTGATTTCCTTACACCGCAGAAACGTAGAGAAACTTCTGTTACAGTACAACATGGAGAGGGAGGAACCGTTGATAAAGTGATGCTCTCAGAATCAGTGAATGGAGCTAGGATGGTTAAAATAAAGGTTAGAGAACAAAGGATACCTGAGCTTGGAGATAAGTTCGCGTCAAAACACGGACAAAAAGGAGTTATAGGTTATATTGTACCACAGGAGGATATGCCCTTTAATGAGTATGGTATGTCCCCGGATCTCATTATTAATCCACATGCTATACCAAGTCGTATGACAGTGGGGCATGTATTAGAGATGATCGGTGGTAAGGTTGGAGCACTTGAAGCACGTATTGTTGATGGAACAGCTTTTAGTGGTGAACCAGAGGAGCAGCTTAGAGAAGCACTTGTTAGGAATGGGTTTAAACATAATGGTAGAGAGATATTGTTTAATGGTAAAACAGGTAAACCCCTTGAAGTAGATATATTCGTGGGTTGCATCTATTATCAGAAACTTCATCACATGGTTGCTGGTAAAATACATGCTAGATCAAGGGGTCCAGTGCAGATATTAACGAGGCAACCCACTGAGGGTAGA
Organism: uncultured Thermoplasmatales archaeon; assembly: GCA_964499875.1. GTDB lineage: Archaea > Thermoplasmatota > E2 > DHVEG-1 > DHVEG-1 > B44-G15. Next base: position 5,758 of record CAZCPZ010000014.1, read on the forward strand.
GCAAGAGAAGGAGGACTCAGATTCGGTGAGATGGAGAGAGACTGCCTCATAGGGCATGGTGCAGCAATGGTGATTAAGGATAGATTACTAGATGAATCTGATCTAACTGTTAAGTATGTATGTAACGTGTGTGGTCATATAGCTATGCAGGATAGACATGGTCGTCTACGTTGTCCAATATGTGGTGATAAAGCCAATATATATCCAATTGAGATGAGCTATGCCTTTAAACTCTTGATAGATGAACTTAAATCCCTTGGTATAGCACCTCGCCTTAGATTAAAATCACTGGTGTGAGTGATGAGCTATGGAGAGAGTTAATAGTATAACTAAGAAGATTGGATACATAGAGTTTTCATTACTTTCTCCAACTGAGATTAGGAAGATGAGTGCTACAAAGGTTATAACTGCTGATACCTATGATGAAGATGGTTTTCCAATACCAATGGGTTTAATGGACCCGAAGATGGGTGTTATTGAACCTGGTCTTAGATGTAAGACTTGCGGTCAAAGAGTTGGTAAAGATAAATGCCCTGGTCACTTTGGGCATATAGATTTAGCGATGCCTGTTATACACGTTGGTCATGTTAAAACTATTAGAGACTGTTTGAGGGCTACTTGTAGAGAATGCGGTAAACTATTATTTACAGATAAACAAAGAGAGGAATTTCTCAAACAACTTGAGCAATGTGAGCAAACCGGTAGAAGCAAGCGATATGTCTATAAAGCAGTTATCGAAGAAGCTAGGAAAGCAGAGGTTTGTCCACACTGTGGTAGACCAGTTGGGAAGATAGAGCTTGATAAACCAACTACTCTTAGGGAGAATGGTAAGAAGCTTACACCAACTGAGGTTAGAGAATGGCTTGAGAAGATTAGGGATGAGGATCTACCACTCCTTGATATCAATAGGAAGGCAGCTCGACCAGAGTGGATGGTTTTAACAGTGCTACCAGTACCACCAGTAACAGTTAGACCATCTGTTACACTACAATCTGGTGAACGATCAGAGGATGATTTAACGCATAAACTAGTAGATGTTATAAGGATCAACCAGCGTCTCCAAGAGAATAGAGATGCTGGTGCACCACAACTCATAGTAGAGGATCTATGGGAGTTGTTACAGTATCATGTAACTACTTATCTTGATAATCAAACATCTGGTATACCACCTGCGAGACATAGATCAGGTAGACCTCTAAAAACACTTGCTCAGCGTTTAAAAGGTAAAGAAGGAAGGTTTAGAAGTAACCTCTCTGGTAAAAGAGTAAACTTCTCAGCACGTACAGTTATATCACCTGATCCAAATCTTAGTATAAACGAGATTGGTGTACCAATAAAGGTAGCGGAGGAGCTAACGGTACCAGTTAGAGTAACATACTACAATGTTGACTGGTGTAGGAAGATGATTACACAGAAGTATACACCTGAGAATGCTAAGAAGGAGTATGTACCAGGGGTGAACTATGTTATCAAGACATCTGGTGGAGTTAGGAGACGTATAAAGATCACTGAGAAGAACGCTGAAACCATGGCGGAGAAACTAGAGATAGGGGATATAATTGAAAGACAACTCATGGATGGAGACCTAGTATTGTTTAACCGTCAACCATCTTTACATAGAATGTCTATGATGGCTCATAGAGTAAGAGTTGTACCATATAAGACTTTTAGATTCAATCTATGTGTATGTCCACCGTATAATGCTGATTTCGATGGAGACGAAATGAACCTACATCTACTGCAAGGTGAAGAAGCAAAAGCTGAAGCAGAAATACTCATGAAGGTACAAGAGAATATACTATCTCCAAGGTTTGGCGGACCAATCATTGGTGGAATCCATGATATAATCTCTGGTTGTTTCCTCCTAACACATAGGGATAGAAAAGTTAGGTTAGAGGATGCATCCTACTTACTAGCAGCTATAGGATACAAGGGTGATATACCTATATATGAAGATGAGAATGGTGATAGGTATATTTATGGTAGAGACATCTTCAGTACCCTACTACCAAAGGGTTTGAATATGAAGTATAAGTCTAAGACTTACGAGGATAAGGATACACCTGAGGCTTATGTAGTAATTAAGAATGGTGTACTACAACAGGGAACCATTGATGAGAATAGTATCGGAGCGTTTAAAGGTAAACTATTAGATAAGATAGTTAGAGAATATGGAGTAGATGCTGGTAGAGAATTCCTTGATAAAGTCACTCGCCTAGGTATAGCTGCTTGCACAATCTTCGGTTTCACTACCAGTATAGATGATGAGGATATACCAGAGGAAGCTAAACGGAAGATACAAGAAGGGTTAGAGAAAGCTATGGAGAAGATTAAACAACTAGTACACGCATATGAACAAGGAGAGTTAGAGGCTTTACCAGGTAGAAGCCCAGAGGAAACACTCGAGATGGAGATTATGAAGGTTACAGGTAGAGCTAGAGATATGGCTGGAGAAATCGCCGGGGAGCATCTAGGATTAGAGAATAGTGCTGTTATCATGGCTAAATCTGGTGCTAGAGGATCCATGCTTAACTTATCTCAGATGTCTGGTTGCGTGGGACAACAAGCAGTTAGAGGAGAAAGAATCCATAGAGGATATAAGCATAGAACTCTACCGCATTTCAGGAAAGGAGATCTTGGTGCTCAAGCGAAAGGATTCGTAGCATCAAGCTATAAGAAAGGGTTGACACCAACAGAATACTTCTTCCACTCCATGGGTGGTAGAGAGGGTCTAGTGGATACAGCAGTTAGGACATCTAGATCAGGTTATATGCAACGTAGGCTCATCAACGCTTTAGAGGATATACGTGTAGAGCAAGATGGGACAGTTAGAGATGCCAGTGGGAAGATTATACAATTCATTTATGGAGAAGATGGAGTAGATCCAGCCAGAAGCTTCGGTGGAAAAGCAGTTGATATCGATGGTATAATAGCAGATATCAAAGGGGAGGTATAGGTACTATGCCTCTAACAGTAGAGGAGGTACGTAGAGAAGTTGAGAAAACATTGAATGGGCGATTCCTACCATCCTCTGTGGTAGAGGAGTTAGTAGACAAATGCGTGGAGAAGAAGTTAAAAAAGACAGATATTCGAAAAGCAGTGGAGAAGATTATAGAGGTTTATGAGAGAAACAAGATTGATCCATCTGAGGCTTGTGGTATAGTAGGAGCACAGAGTATAGGTGAACCTGGTACGCAGATGACGATGAGAACTTTCCACTATGCAGGAGTAGCAGAGATAAACGTAACCCTAGGTTTACCAAGACTCATTGAGATAGTGGATGCTAGATCAACACCTTCTACACCAATGATGAATATATATTTAAAAGATGAGTATAGAAGGAACGCTGAGCTTGCAAAAAAAGTTGCTAATCAGATTGAGTTAACAGAGCTCAATGAGATCGCTGAGATTGAAACAGATTTAACAGAGCTTACAATAACTGTTAGACCAGATAAGGAAACATTGGAGAAGAAAGGTCTTACAGTAGAGGAAATATTAGGTATCATAGATAGGATTAAGAAGATTAAAGCAGAGTTAAAAGAGGATGATAGTATACTTATATTACTAGATGAACCATCATATAAGAATCTACTCGATATAAGTGAGAAACTCAAGACACTTAAGGTGAAGGGGGTAGAGGGAATCAATAGAGTGATTATCAGGAATGAACCTGGAGAGGGATACGTTATATATAGTGAGGGTAGTAACCTAGAAGAGGTTTTGAAGATTGAGGGTGTAGATCCTTATAGAACTACTACCAATGATGTACAAGCAATAGCTAGGGTACTAGGTATAGAGGCTGCTAGGAATATGATTATACAGGAAGCATATGATACACTTATGGAGCAAGGTTTAAATGTTGATAAACGACATATCATGCTAGTAGCTGATGTTATGACAGTAGATGGAACAATTAAAGCAATTGGTAGACACGGTGTTAGTGGTGAGAAGGCATCTGTACTCTCCAGAGCAGCTTTTGAGATAACGGTTAATCATCTACTAGATGCAGGTAGAAGAGGAGAGATAGATACCCTTGAGGGTGTGGCAGAGAATATAATCGTTGGTCAACCAGTGAATCTTGGAACAGGTGCCATAAAACTTGTGATGAAGAGAGAAAAACTTAGGAAGGTAGAGTAGTATGGAAGACGAGAGAATAGTTAAAGACCTAGTTAAGAAAGGTAGAGTGTTGTTTGGTAGGAAACAAACTCTTCAATCAATAAGAGAGGGAAAATCAAAACTAATAGTGTTAGCATCCAACTGCCCCTTCAAAGAAGAGATTAAAACAGTGGCTAGAGAGAAACAAGTACCAGTATATGAGGGAGAAGCAAACTCCATTAAACTAGGGTATACTTGTGGTAAACAGTTTGCTATCTCAACACTTAGTGTAATCGATGATGGTGGAGTAAAGATAGATCAACTCGTCAAAGGGTAGCTGGTTATGGCGGATATATCGATATCAACAGAGGCAATAAAATATATTCGAATGGCCAGTGATATAACAATGGTTGACATCCTAGACTGTATAATAGCGGATGATAGACTAGTATTCGTTGTTCGAAAAGGAGACCTTGGAGCAGCAATCGGTAGAAAAGCCTCTAATCTAAGGAGGCTTCAAGTATTATTTAAGAAGAATATAAAGTTTGTTGAATACCATGAAGATAAAGTACAGTTTATACGAAACCTATGTAAACCTTTTAAAGCACAGAATATAACGTTTACTGGTAAAGAAGAGGAACCAATTGTACATATAGTTGTTAAACCCAGTGAGAAATCAAAGCTTATAGGTAGGAATGGTAGAAATATAGAGATTATAAGGGAACTAGCTAGGAGACACCACAGTATCAAGGATGTACAAGTGAAATAAATTAGTTTAAATACCCTTGTGTGATACCAGGGAATTGTGTCTCTGAGGATAAAGGAGCACCCAATACTGGATTTCACTGGTAGAGAAGAGGTGACATTCTACTTCAATGGAGAGAGGGTAATAGGTTATAGTGGAGACTCTATAGCAGCAGCGTTACATGCAAATGGTGTAAAGAAGCTGTCAGATAGTCTTAAACTAGGTAGACCAAGAGGGTTTTTCTGTGGAATAGGTAAATGTTCCTCTTGTTTAATGAAGGTTAACGGTATACCAAATATTAGGACTTGTATAGCACCAATTGAAGAGGGTATAAGAGTTGAAACTCAACCTAAGTTTGCTCCATGGCCAGATGTGAAAGAGGAGAATTGGGAGAAGGGGTTAAAGGTTAACACTGATATACTAGTTGTTGGAGCTGGACCAGCAGGTTTATCTGCTAGTATAGAAGCAGCTAGACAAGGAGCAGAGGTATTACTAGTGGATGAGAATCCTAGAGTTGGTGGGCAACTAATTAAACAAACCCATAAATTCTTTGGATCAAAATTTGAGAGAGCAGGTGTGAGAGGAATACATATAGCGGAGGAGTTAGAAGAAGAATTGAGGAAGGAGAAGAAGATTAGATTACTATTAGAGTCAACTGTTTTCGGAGTATACGAGGATCCTATGAGTAAAGGTTTCGTCTTTGGAGTAATAGAGAGGAGAAACTACAAGACGAGGTTAGTCAAAGTGGTTTGCAGAAAAGTAATAGTATCCGTTGGTGCAACAGAGAACATGCTTCTATTCCCAGGTAATGATCTACCGGGGGTATATGGTGCCGGTGGAGTACAAACCCTTATGAATGTATATGGTGTGAGACCTGGTAACAAGGTTTTGATGGTTGGAGCAGGAAATGTTGGTTTAATAGTTAGCTACCAATTACTACAAGCAGGTGTAGAGGTTGATAGAGTAGTAGAGGCAGCACCAGTTATAGGTGGATACCATGTACACGCTGCTAAACTAAGGAGATGCGGAGTACCAATCTATACCTCTCACTCAATCAAGGAGGTATATGGAGATGGATATGTAGAGGGAGCAGTTGTAGTAGAGTTAGATGAAAACTGGGAGCCTATAGAGGGTACAGAGGAGAATGTAAAGTGTGATACAGTATGTTTAGCAGTAGGGCTTACACCCTCAACGAGGTTATTAGAACAGTTACAAGTAGAGATGGTTGATATAGCAGAAGCTGGTGGTAGAGTAGCATTACACGATGAGAATATGGAGACTACTATTAGAGGTGTATACGTCGCTGGTGACTCCTCAGGTATAGAGGAGGCATCAACAGCTATGCTTGAGGGTAGGATAGCCGGTGTATCAGCTGCAAACTCACTAGGTTATAATAGAGGTGGAGAGAGACTCATAGAAGAGTATAGAAAACGTCTGAGACAACTTAGAGCAGGACCCTTTGGTGAGAAACCACGTATAGCTAAAGAGAAGATGAAGGAGTTATGGGAGGAACACCATGGGTTATAGAGAGACAGGTGTTTTAACTATAGATGACTTACTACAGATACCTAGTGAGGAACAACTTGAGAAGGGGGTAGCTTTAGCTGAGTGCGTAGAGAATATACCATGTAACCCCTGTGTAGATGCTTGTCCAGTAGATGCTATATCCATGGAGGATATAAATTCTCCTCCAATAATTGATTTTGATAGATGCACTGGTTGCGCTCAATGCGTAGCTGTATGCCCTGGTTTAGCAATCTTTGTTATAAAAACCAAAGAGGGAAAAGGATGGGTTACTCTACCATACGAGTTTCTACCGGTTCCAAGTAAAGATGAGTTAGTTGATGTTTTAAATAGAAAAGGTGAGAGGATTGGTACTGGTAAGGTTACCAGGATTAGGAAACAAGGCACAACATGGGTTATAACAGTTGAGGTTGATAAGGATAAGGTTATGGAGGTTAGGAATATAAGGTGTAGAGTATGAGTGTAGCAATTGTGTGTAGATGCGAGGATGTAACAGAAGAAGAAATCCTTGAAGCAATAAGAGATGGTTACACGGATTTTGAGGAACTCAGGAAGAAACTCAGGATTGGAATGGGTCCTTGTCAAGGAAGAGTTTGTATACCACTAGTTAAGAGGATACTTAGGAGAGAAACAGGTGAGGAGATAAAAAGTAACCCTAAGATGCGTCCACCTATAACACCTATACCTCTTGGTATGCTAATAATGGGTTGGGAAGATGAAAGCTGATGTAGTTATAGTTGGTGGAGGAGTAAATGGTTGTGCATTAGCATATAGATTAGCTAAGAAGGGTTTAAAGACTATAGTGGTTGAGAGAAAATATCTTGCATCTGGTGCAACGGGTGCTTGTGGAGCAGGTATAAGACAACAGTGGTCAACGAGGGAGAACGCCTTGTTAGCTATAGAGAGTGTTAAACAATTTGAGAGACTAGAGAAGGAACTCGGGGAGGAAATTGATTTCCGAACTGGCGCTTGTTCCCGACAAGGTGGAGGAGAT
>CAZCPZ010000015.1:0-12836 GCA_964499875.1 uncultured Thermoplasmatales archaeon
ATATTCATACCAAATGAATCATATGGGGTTATACTAGAGGAGAAACTACAGCCTTTTCTAGAATACATTGGGAAGAATAAAAATAGATGGTCAACAAGGGAACTAGTATGGGCTCTAGGTGAGTATCTAGTATCAAAACAGGATAATGGGGAAGAATCAATTATATACTGGGTTTGGAGAAACAAGATACCAATTTATATACCTGGTATCATGGATGGAGCAGTTGGTTCCCAACTATGGCTCTATTACCAAGAGCATAAAGATTTTATGATAGATCTCCTCAAGGATGAGGAGGAGTTAGCAGATATAGTTTTCTCAGCAAAGAAAACAGGCGCTCTCATGATTGGAGGAGGAATATCTAAGCATCACACTATCTGGTGGAACCAGTTTAAAGATGGTTTAGATTACGCAGTGTATATAACAACTGCTGTAGAATATGATGGTAGTCTCAGTGGTGCCCAAACTAGAGAGGCAATATCGTGGGGGAAGATGAAAGAGAGAGGTGACCATGTAACAATAGAAGGAGATGCAACTATTATACTACCCATTGTAGCCTCAGCTATAATAGATAAAAATTTAAGGTGATTAAAATACTAGTTTCATAAGTCGTCTAATATTATTAGGTAGATTAGAAACTGGTTTACCATCATATAGTTTACAGGCTTCTTCAACTATGATGTCTACGATCTCATTGAAGAACCATCTACCATAATCGGTATCCGCTCTAGAGGGACTACCGATATATCCATCCTTCAACCCTAGTTCCTTAAAAGTTTTACCATACACTCCAATAGAGTTTAGATCCCTATAGATACTCTGTAGGTTCTTATAAGACTCATCAACTAGATAGGGGTACTGATATTTCATAAGGGATGTTTCTCTAAACCCACCATGAACCTCCCTAGTAGTATCAAACCCTAGTTTAGGTTCCCTATCAAGTACCTTGTTACTATAAAAATATGGGCCCCATGGCTCACAAATTCTCATACCGTATCTCCTCCTTCCTTTCTCCATTGCTTGATAAATCCCTTTCAAGTGACCTAGTGCCATATGGAAAGTACATATAACGAGGTATCTAAAACCTTGTTCCCCTAGAGAGGTTACCACGCTATACACTATCTCTCTAACCACTCTTGAACTAACACTGAATGTCCCTGGGAAATCAGAGTTTATCTTAGAATACCCAATGGGTACAGGTGGGTAAAGTATACCCCTGGCTTTTCTCTTACTCTGAAATCGTTTAATAGCTTCCTCAGCAGTATCCCTAGCAGTTAGATAATCTGTACCAACTGGTAGATGAGGACCATGTTCCTCTAGAGGACTTATAGGGTAGAAGAAAACAGTTGAGTCTCTATCTAACTCATCTATTTGCCTCCAACTCATCTCCTCCAAGTGTAAAACCTTGTTATTCATTATTTCCTCACCCTCTAGAAAAAATCTTTCATGTTATAACCTCACAACTATTCTCCGTTAAAATCAAGGTGTGCTCCTTCTGAGTCACTATACCTTTATTCTCTTCCACAAGCTGAGGATACTGACTTATAAAACCAAGGTAGTTTAAACGATTAAGAGTAGCCTCACTATAACCACTCAACCTAGTACACCAACGGTGAGCAAAAGGTAATGTTTTAAATCGAGTTCTAAGTTTCTGTAGAAATATCCTAGTTTGTTTTTCTCTAATTAATCTTAGAGACTGTTTGATTATATAGATATTACTACCATCACCACTTATAACGTGTCCCCTACCATTCGTTACAAAGGGTTCAATAGCTACTACATCTCCCTTCTTTAGTTTTCCGACAATACGCATAGAAGCAACATTAGGTATAGATAAACCAGCGTGTAAAATATATCTACTCAAACTGTGACCCGTTAAATTATCAATAGGTTTATAGCCTTGAGAGACAACTGTCTCCTCTATAACTCTTCCAATCTCTGATACATGAACACCCGGTTTAATTATCTCAATAGCTTTTTCTAAAGCCTCTTCTACTGTTTTAATCATCCCAGTATATTTATTATCACTAACTTCCACTGTGATAGCTGTATCAGCTATATAACCATCTACATGTGTCCCTACATCTAGTTTAACAACATCTCCTCTCCTAAAAACCTCTTTATAGTTACTCCTAGGTGTAAAATGAGCAGCTACTTCATTTATAGATATGTTAACCGGGAAGGAAGGTTCCGCTCCCCTGGATTTAATATACTCCTCTATCTTCTCAGCAACTTCTAGTACACTAACACCTGGTTTTATAAGTCTAACTCCTAAATCTCTTGCCTCGGCAGCAATCTCCCCTGCCAATCTATATTTCTCGTAAACTATTTTATCCATCTACTACCACTGATAAAACCTTTTTCTCCGGTATAACACCCTCTCTCACCACTCTGGGAGGTTTAGTAGTTAAATCAACTATAGTTGATGGTGGTCCACTAAGCTCTCCCTCATCAATGTAGAGAGCCACCTTATCTCTGAGTTGTAACTTGATATCTTTTATAAAACCGGGTGGTTTAACACCATGTAAATTCGCACTAGTTACTGTTAAGGGACCAAACTGAGAGAGTAGAGTTAATGCAGAAATATTATCCGGGATTCTAATAGCTATAGATTCTCCTCCACTAGTCACTATACCTGGTACACTTGGTTTCCTAGGTAAAATAATTGTTAATGGTCCAGGTAGAAACCTCTTTACTAGCTTCTCAGCATCAGGATCCAACTTTGCTACTCTGGAGATCTCTTCTACACAAGAAACAGCTACTGGTAAAGGCTCGCTTAGTGGTCTCCTCTTAACCATATAAACCTTTCTAACAGCTTCCTCATTAAATATATCTGCACCAAGAGCATAGAGTGTATCAGTTGGGTATACTATAAGCTCACCTTGTTGAAGGTGTTTAATTGCTTCCTCCAATAACTTATTCCTCTTTTTTCTTGATAAAATCTCCAAGGGTAAACCCCTGAACAGTTGTCTCTTCTCCCCTAGGTATAGTAACATCTTCTATTTCCTCGAATAATGTTATAGAGAGTAGCTTCTCAAGTTTATGTGCAACTTCATCAGATGGCCTAAGTTCTCCTTTCTCAATCTTAGCTATTGTATTTGTTTTTTCTCCTACTTTAAAACCTAGTTCCTCTCTAGTTAAACCTTTCTTCTCTCTCGCTTTCCTAATAACCTCAAACCAATTAGGTACAAGCTCCTTTTTCATCTCATCATATATATCCTTCTCGGTTCTTCTACGGATTCTTCTAATGAGTCTTTGTTTAACAAACAACGGTGTATCTACACTACTAGATTGGATTTCTTGAGCATACCTAATACAAGAGGGGCATAGTATCATTTTAACTCCATCAACAATAGCTGGTTTACCTTTACCTTTACATTCATTTCCACAAAGCTCGCATTGCATACTCAATAACTACCCCCTTCATAATCCTAGAGTGAAAACCTCTCCCACTATATCAACCCAGCTTTCTGAAGCATCATTAAATCCTCAGTGCTGAGTTTCTCTCCGCGTTTAAACCTCTCGAATATCTCCTCTGCTTCCCTCTGCAGAGAAGAAATCCTCTCTCCTCTCCTACGGCGATATGTTTCATCTTGAAGAACGCTAATCTTCCTCTCTAACTCATGTATCCTATCAACATAGCTTATAAACTCTCTATGAATCTCATCTGCCTTAATCTTAGTATTAACTATTTCCTCTTGAATCTCATTAACTCTCTTAACATGGTTTTCTAGTTTCTTAACTAGTTTAATCATCTCCTCATGTTCCTTCTGTGCCTTCTCAGCTAGTTTCTCTACAACCTCGTGTTGCTTCTCTGCTTTACGTTTAAGGAACTCTTCCTCTTCAAAAGCTTTCTTGAGTTTAGGATCCCTATTTAATATCTCCTCTTGTTTCTTAATCTTCTCATGTAACTCAGAGATCTTCTCTATAAGCTTCTTTTCCTTCTGAGGAGACATAGGTTGTGTCATCTGTTCTATCTCAAGAGCTTTAAGTTGTTTACGTAACGCTATAAGGTTTGTTCCAGTAGCAGCAGATCGTTGCCGTTCAAGGGCTCTAATCCTCCTCTTAACTTGAAGATACTTCTCATTCAGTTTATTCCTCTGCTCCTTAGCATGTTTGACTCTCTCATTTAACTCATCGCGTTTCTTCTTATGTTCAGCTATCTCATTTCTAAGTTTCCTTATAGCCGCATTTAGATTATCTCTTTCCTCTGCTAACTTCTTGGATAAGGCATGAAGTTCATTTCTTCTCTTCTTTAACTCATTAGCTTTAACTTGGTAATCATCTCTTTTTTTTCTTAACTCCTCAATATTCAACTCTCCTTCAGTCATTTCAAACCTCAAACCCTAGGGTTTTCAATATCAAGGATAGCAGTAATGAGAGGGGTTTATTAAGTATTTCGAAAGGAAGAGGCTTTCAAAAAACCTCTTTCCACTTACCTCTACAATATTATCACAGAAATCATATATATATGTTTCTCAGTTTTGAGGTGAAAAACCATTTTTGAATAAAAAACCGGGGTTTAAATATAACAATCCGCATTCTAGAGAATCTGAGAGGGGAAGAACACTGTGATCGATACCATAGAACAATTCGGTAGAAACGCTGGGATTGTATGGGATGCACTCCACACATATGGACCATTAACAGAAGAACAACTAATAGATGTAACAGGTTTAAGGAGATATGAATTACATATAGCAATCGGCTGGTTAGCAAGAGAAGACAAGATACTATTCGATGGAGAGAGATACCACTTAGATTCAACTAACCTAACCTGGGATATTGGTCACGAGGCAGGTAAAGTATGGTTAGCTTTAGCTACTAGAGATGAATTGGATCTCTCCTCTCTAACGCAACTCACAAAGCTAGATAAAAACAAGATATGTGAAGCCCTTGGTTGGCTCGCTAGGGAAGATAAGATACAGGTTAAACAACGCTTCCCGAAGGGAATATAGGTAATTAAGGCGATACCTTATTAACCCTACACGTATTCCCATTGATTCAGTGAGCCTATGTTCAAAGAGTTTCTAGAGAAAGAGTTGAATCTTAAATATTTCCATGAGAACAACTATACTAGGAAAACATGTGAGTCATGTGGCGCTAACTTTTGGACACTTAACCAAGAGGATACTCTATGCGGTGATCAACCATGTGTACCCTCTAACTTCATAGACAACCCAATTGGAAATAAACCTTTTTCTCTAAGAGAAATCCGAGAGGGTTTCTTAAACTTCTTTGAACAACATGGACACAGTAGATTACACTACCCTGTAACTGGAGAGAGGATGCCGGTGATAGCGAGATGGAGAACAGATATCTACCTAACAATTGCTTCTATAGCTGATTTCCAACCACATGTAACCTCTGGAGTAGTTCCACCACCAGCTAACCCACTGGTTATATCTCAACCGTGTATAAGATTAAATGATCTTGATCAAGTAGGTGTGAGTGGTAGACACCTCACTATGTTTGAGATGATGGGGCATCATGCTTTCAATAAAAATATAGATGAAATCTATTGGAAAGAAGAAACGGTTAGATACTGCAATGATTTCTTTACACAAGTAATAGGTATACCTAGAGAGAAGATAACTTATAAAGAACAGATGTGGTCTGGTGGTGGAAATGCTGGACCATGCCTAGAAGTACTTGCAGGTGGTCTTGAGATTGCAACACTGGTTTTCATGAACCTCAAAGAGGATCCCCGTGGAAACATGGTTGTAGATGGAGTAACCTACTCTAGTAACCCCTTAAACATTGTTGATACAGGTTATGGTTTAGAGAGAATAGCATGGGTTACAACGGGTACTAAAACCATATATGATACAGTATTCCCAGAGGTGATCTCCTGGATAGAGAAAAACGCTGGTAATTTAGATGAAACAGCGGCTATCTATTCTCTAGCTGACCACTCTAAATCCCTAGCATTCATGCTAGGCGATGGAGTAGTACCATCTAATGTAAAAGCAGGGTACCTAGCTCGTCTACTAATCAGAAGGAGTTTAAGATTCATGAAGAGGATTCAATTGGGATCCTCTCTCTGGGATTTAATAGATTTACAGTTGAGTTTACTTGAAGAAGATTTCCCCTCTCTAACCAAGCAGAGTAAACAAATTAAGGAGATGATAGAGTTAGAAACAAAGAGGTATAGAGATACTCTATCGAAGGGTAAACAACTAGTCAGAAAACTCTTACGGGACAGAGTGGATATAAAGGAGGATACATTGGTATACCTTTATGACACACATGGTTTACCACCAACTGTTGTTCAAACCATTGCTAGAGAAGAAGGAGTAACAGTTGATATACCAGAAAACTTTGAGTCAAAAGTGGCTTCTCTTCACACAAAAGCCTCATCTATAGAGGGGAAAACAGAGGATGAAAATCTAGCAGAGGGTTTACCATCAACCACTCCATTATACTATAAGGATCACTATGCTAAGGAGTTTGATGCCACAGTACTATGGGTGAGAGAAACCTCAAAAGGTTTAGAAGTCATATTAGATAAAACTGTTTTCTACCCAGAAGGTGGAGGACAACCAAGTGATACAGGATATCTAGTTGGAGAAAATGGGGAAAAGAATAGAGTGGAGTATGTATACAAAGAAGGTGATAGTATAATACATGTAGTAAAGGGTAACCTGAGGTTATCGGAGAGAGTTCATGGAGTTATAGATTGGGAGAGGAGATATAGTTTAATGAAACATCACACTGGGACACATGTACTCAACGGTGCTTTAAGAGCAATACTTGGAGAACATGTATGGCAAGCAGGTTCACAGCTAGATGTAACTGGTGCAAGGTTTGATTACTCCCACTATAAACCTCTCACAGAGGAAGAAGAAGAAAAAGTTGAGGAACTAGCAAACGAGTATATAAATAGGAATATAAGGGTTGAGAAAAAAGTTATGGAGAGAAACGAAGCTGAGCAAACATATGGATTCAGATTATACCAGGGAGGGGTTCCACCTGGTGAGGAGATTAGGATCATAGATATACCAGGAGTAGATGTAGAAGCATGTGGTGGAACACACCTAGATACAACAGGGGAGATTAAGAGGATTAGGATTGTTAAATCAGAGCGTATACAAGATGGTGTTAACCGTATCATATTCGCTGCAGGTGAAATGGTTGAAATCCACGAGAGAGAGGAGGAGGATAGATACAGTAGGATACTAGGGCTACTAGAACCATTCTATGAGATAAAAGATAAAACAAATATCTCCCATCAACTCAAAGAATCAACAGCTGTATTCTCGGTTCTACCAGATCAACTAGAGAAAACCATTAAAAGATTCCTGAGAGAAACTGATCTTAGTGGGAAGACAACCGTTTCAACACTTGATGAAGCCTGTAGAGACTTATTTACTAAATGGAAGAAGAAGAGGAAACAAGAAAAGAAGGTACCTATGGAGGAGATAGAGCGTCTCAGAAAATTAGCTGAGGATATACCAGGTGGAGAATTTAAACTAATAATAGGTGAAACACCTTATGATGCAACAATAGTAGCAGCTACACTAGTAAAAGAACCGGGTTACATAGTGCATCTATATGATGGTAAAAAGATAGCTTCAGCCGCCTCAGATAATATAGATGTAGATTTAAGTGAAAATATTGCTCCAGAGATAGGTAGAATACTTGGTGGAAGCGGAGGAGGAAAACCAAGGTTAACCCAAAGCGGGGGGCCAAATAAGGGTAAATCTAGAGAAGCCTTAGAGAAAGCCAAGGAGTTAACATTATCATACTTTAAAACTTGAATATTAGATGCGCTGCTGTAACAACAACCATTGTAGCGATACACATCGCTATAACAGCCCAAGGCGGAATCTTTAATGAGGATTTCTCCTCTGCATCAAAATACCTAATTAATCCTGCTGCTGAGTGAAAACCCGTTGTTTTCTCCTTCTTAGCCATACCACTTCAACCCTCTTTTCATTCTCTATATCTATAACTATTATCGATGCACGACTATTTTAGTTTTGCTATCCTCCTATTCGAGACCGTCAAAGAATTTTAAATCTTCTCCTGGTTTTTTGACGGATCAGGAGGGGGTTGAGAATACTAAACTAGTTTGGATGGGATTAATCAAAGGAAGAATTATTTTTCGAGGCTTATCTCTTTGATTCACCGGATGGAATCATAAAAGAGGTTTAATGCATAATTCTCTCCATATTCGATTAAACCATTGAACCCCTCGTCCTGAGAGTTCCGATGACTCAACAGGAAGAGCCTTCCTAATTAAGCATTACCTAATAAACTATGCTAGTATACAAGATAACTACCCTGGAGAACTACCTTTAATCAAAATATAAGCCAAACATCTAAATACACTATACTTATACCACTCTTGAGAGGGTGTAGAAGAGATGAAAGAGATAGATTTCCTCATAGAGAAAGCATTGAAGTATAAGGAGAGCGGTCTCACTGATCATGAGATAGCAGAGGAACTTAATGTATCTAGAGAAACAGCGATATGGTTACTGAACAAGGCAAAAGAGAAGAAACCAGAGGGGGACTTAAAAGTTGGTTGGCGATCAATAGGAGTATACCCAACTAGAATTAGCTTCATAGCGGATGTAATGTGTGATATCATACTAGAAGAAGTTGATAAGAGGAACCTTGATATCAGCACCATCGTCGGTATCGCGATAAATGGTATACCATATGCAGCATTTGTCGCTGAGAAACTAGGTTTAGAACTAGCAGTGTTTAGACCACACCATGAGAAAGTCGGTGCATTCTGCTCCAACTATGCTTCTGTTAAAGATAAAACCGTTGTACTAATAGATGACGTAGTTGGAACTGGTGAAACACTTAGAAGCGCTATAAAGGCAACAAAGGAAGAGAAGGGAACAGCGGGTCTATGTGTTGCAATCCTAAATAAACGTGTACAGAATGATATAGATGGAGTACCACTAAGAGCACTTATACGTGCAAGAGTAATATAAGGCTTTATGCATTGGGCTGATGTTTTCGCAGAACAACTACTGCAGAGAAGGAGTAAACATGTACTAGCAACAGGTATCACACCATCAGGGCCAATCCACATTGGGAACATGAGGGAGATCCTAACAACCGATGCAATCTACCGTTGCCTCATAGAGAAAGGTGGTGAAGCAGAATTCATCTATATCGCCGATGACTTTGATCCACTTAGAAGAGTCTACCCATACTTACCAGATACCTACGAGCAATACGTAGGTATGCCCATATCAGATATACCATGTCCATGCGATGAACATAAAAGCTACGCTGATCATTACCTATCATCATTCCTAGAATCCCTGAGGGAGATAGGTGTACACCCTAGAGTCTATAGAGCAGCAGAGATGTATAAACAAGGAGTATACAATGAATCTATTCAAATAGCACTTGATAACACACCTAGGATAAGAGAAATCATCGAGAGGATATCAAAGAGGCAACTCCCTAAGAATTGGCTTCCATTCAATGTTCGATGTGAGAACTGCGGGAGGATGAACACTACTACACCCCTACTATACGAGTACCCAATCATCGAATATAGATGTGAATGCGGGTACACTGGAGAAGTAGATATAAGAAAAAGCGGTGTAGGTAAGCTTCCATGGAGAGTAGACTGGCCAGCTAGATGGAGTTTCCTAAAAGTAACTTTTGAACCATGTGGTAAAGACCTAGCAACTGTAGGTGGAGCAAGGGATACAGGTAGAGAGATAGTTGAGAAGATATTCAACTATCCTCATCCAGCTTTACTAGTATATGAATTCATACTACTTAAAGGTAAAGGAGCGATGCATAGCTCCAAAGGAACAGCACTCAGCGCAGAAGAAATGCTGTATATGACACCACCAGAGGTACTCAGGTTTCTACTCATGAATAACCAACCTAGTAAACATATAACCTTTGACACCGGTTTTGGTTTACTAAACCTAGTTGATGAGTATGATAAAGCAGAGAGAGTATACTTCGGAGTGGAAGAGAAACCCAAGGGTATGAAGGATTTAGAGAGAGTATATGAGCTCTCTCAACCCTATGAGATACCCAGGGAGATGCCTATTCAGCTACCATACAGGCATCTAGTAACAGTAGCACAAATCGGAGAAACCTGGGAGAGAGTCAAAGAGATACTGGTTAGAACAAAACAGATACCAAGTGATCTTAAACCAGAGGATGAAGAACGCTTAAAACAACGTTTAATGCATGTCAAATACTGGTTGCAACACTTCGCTCCAAAAGATGTTAAATTCAAAGTACAAGATAAACTACCAGATATAGAGTTATCAATGGAGCAGAAAAAATTTCTATCAACCCTTATTAAACTCTTAGAGACTATAGAATGGAAAGCAGAGGATATACATAACATAATCTATGAAGCCTCTGAGAAGACAAGTATAGATAGTAAACTAGGATTCAAAATCCTTTATCAGATTATTCTAGGTCAAGAAAAAGGACCTAGACTAGGTTACTTCCTCTCAAATCTAGAGAAGACATTTGTATTAGATAGAATAAGAGAAGCAGTTAAATAATAGATACTCCCCTTTTTCAACTTAGATCCATGAAAATATATCTGGAGGTATATGGTTGCACTGCAAACAAAGCAGATGCACAGATCATAATGGGTTTACTACAGACTCATGGTGACGAAATAGTACATAGTATAAAGGATGCTGATACCCTAATTATCCTGACATGTACCGTTATTGATACTACAGAGCAGAGGATGATCTCTAGAATCAGAGAACTCAGAGAAACAGGTAAACCACTAGTTGTAGCTGGTTGTATGGCCTCAGCTCAACCAGAGGTTATAAAAAAACTAGTTCCAGATGCATATCTACTTCCACCTAGATATACTCATAGAATCCTAGAACTGTTATATGGTGATAAAACATACTCAGATATAGAGAAATATGAAGCACCTAAACTCTTCAAAGGAATCATAGCTCCAATTGGTATATCCGAGGGTTGCTTGTTCTCCTGCTCCTACTGTATAACCTCAAAGGCAAGAGGTTCACTTAGAAGTTACCCAATTGATTGTATACTAAGAGATGTTAAAACTGCTGTAGAGAATGGATGCAAAGAGATACAGTTAACCTCTCAGGATACAGCATCCTATGGGCTTGATATCGGGTGCAACCTCCTAGACTTGGTTTCTACTCTCAAAGAAATACCTGGGGATTTCAGAATAAGAATAGGGATGATGAACCCTGCAACATTATATAGAAACCTATCATCCATAATCAAGATATATGAAGTTGAACCAAGAATCTATAGATTCCTTCACCTCCCAGTTCAATCAGGTGACGATGATATTCTGAAGAGAATGCATCGAGGATACAAGGTAGAGGATTTCCTTAGAATAATTAATTCCTTCCGAGAGAAATACCCTGATATCACCATATCAACGGATATAATAGTTGCTTTCCCAGGGGAGACAGAAGAACAATTTCAGCATACAAAGACATTATTAGAGACCATTAAACCAGATATAACAAATATCACTCGTTTCTCAGCGAGACCAGGTACAATCGCTAAGAGTCTACCTAATAGGATACCAACTGATATAGCAAAGAATCGTTCAAGAGAGTTAACAAAGCTTTGTACAAATATATCTTATGAGAGAAACAAGAGGTGTATTGGAGAAACATTTCATGATGTACTAGTAGTGGAGAAAGGTAAAAACGATACTGTAGTTGGTAGGAGTATAGACTATAAACCAGTTGTTATAAAAGCAGATATACCCATTGGTAGTTTCATCTCTACAAAGATAGTTGATGCAAAACCAACATACCTCGTCGGAACACTTATATAGCCTTAGAGGTATGCGGTTAGGGTTGTGGAAGGGATGATACGGGTTGCAATAAATGGTTTCGGAAGGATAGGGAGGAATGTATTTCGCGCAGCCCTACGGCACCCTAGATACGGGGAGAAGTTTGAGATTGTAGCTGTAAATGATCTTGGAAACACAAAGATTCTTGCTCATCTCCTAAAATATGATTCAATCTACGGGAAATTCAATGGAGAGATCATTCCACATGAGAATAGTATAGAGGTGAATGGGAGAACAATATTCTTCTACTCTCAGGTTAACCCTGAGAAGCTTCCATGGCATCGACATGAAATCGATGTAGTAATTGAATCCACAGGTTTATTTAGAAACCGTGAAGATGCATCTAAGCATCTAACCGCTGGGGCAAAAAAAGTTGTTATCTCTGCACCAGCGAAAAACCCTGATATAACCATAGTTCTAGGTGTAAATGAGCACCTATATGATCCAGATAAACACCATATAATCTCAAATGCTTCTTGTACAACAAATAGTCTCGCTCCACCTGTAAAAGTTTTACATGAAATATTTGGTATAGAGAAAGGATTCATGACCACCGTACACTCTTATACTGGTGATCAGAGAATCCTAGATTTCCCACATAAGGATTTCAGACGTGCTAGAGCAGCTGCAACCTCGATCATCCCAACCACAACCGGTGCAGCAAAAGCAGTAACCCTAGTTATACCAGAGCTTGAAGGTAAACTAGATGGAATGGCTGTTAGAGTACCGACACCAGATGGATCCCTAACGGATTTCACATGCGTACTAAGACAAGAAACCACAGCAGAAGAGATAAACCAAGTACTGAAACAAGCCTCAGAGACTCGTCTAAGAGGAATAATGGAGTACACCGAGGAACCCATTGTATCAGTTGATATCATTGGTAACCCACATTCTGCAATAATCGATGGACTCAGTACAAGAGTAATCGGTGGAAGAGGAAACCTAGCGAAGATACTATCATGGTACGATAATGAATGGGGTTACTCCTGTAGACTAGTGGATTTAATCAACTACATGTATGATGGAT
>CAZCPZ010000016.1:0-12679 GCA_964499875.1 uncultured Thermoplasmatales archaeon
GATAAACCGGGTTACCACAAGTAACCTTAGAAGAAATTGGATTCACATCCACATTTAAACTATCCCCCACAGAAGCATCGACCCCCCTTAACATCTAACCCTTTATTCCTAGTAGTACCAGATGATACAGCATTAGCCTCCACTAATACTATACAAACCAGTAAAACCAATGTATTTCTTTTCATTCAATAAACTCCTTTTGAAAAGCCTTGTTGCCTCACTATTACTTAAAGATCCACACCAAATATTTGAAACAATCGTTACAAAAATTCTTTAAATTAATTGAAGGAGTAAACCCTATAAGGGGGATCTAGTATATCTAGGGAGGAAATGTATTCATTGGTGGAGGAGAAGTTACTGGATATAAGAGAGAAACTTGGGAAGAGGAGTGTTGGTATCGCTGGTATCGGTGGTCTTGGATCAAATGCAGCAATAGCATTAGCGAGAATGGGTATAGGTAAACTAGTTGTAGTAGATCATGATATAGTGGAGGAGAGTAACTTAACGAGGCAATACTATTTCCTAGATCAGATTGGGAAACCAAAAGTAGAAGCACTTAGAGAAACAATCAGGAGGATAAACCCAGATATGGAATACATAGGTTTACAGGAAAAACTAGTAAGTGGTGGGATGCATGAACCATTTAAAGATGTTGACTTGGTTATAGAGGCTTTGGATAACGCGGAGACAAAAACAAGGTTTATAGAGGAAATACTAGATAAACTACCTGATAAAACAGTTATAGCTGCAACAGGTGTAACGGGTTATGGTAACATAGATAGAATCAAAGTAAAGCATCTTGGAAACCTACATATATGCTATGACCCCTTAGCTAAACCATGTGAAGAAGAAGTAACCCTAGCATCACATGTAGCTCTTATAGCGAACTGGGAAGCTGAGCTAGCAATAGAGATACTACTAGGTGAAAAGCTGTGATAACGGTTAATGGTAGAATCATTGAATGGATAGAGGGTGAAACAGTTGCTAAACTACTCAAGAGGATGAAGTATTCATTTCCATTGATAATAGTGAAGATAAACAATGAGATAGTACCTAGAGATAAGTATAAGACCACAGTTATACCAGATAACTCAAAGATAGATGTTATACATATGATTAGTGGAGGTTAAACCACTTTCAGGATAGAGATCATGGAGAAACCAAAAGCAAATAGGAAATAAGTTATATACATTAGGCACCAAGCAGGAGTATTCTCAAACCTACTATTGTTATTCTTGTTGAGAAACATTAGATAGAATACTAGGAAACTTGGTATAACCAGTAGGCTTAGAGGCCAATAGAGGGTATCAAGTAACTCCATATCAATGAGTATCAGGATAAATAAGAATGGTGTGAAGAGGAATGGAAAAACCATGAAAGAGGTTTTCTCTACACCATAAGTATTAACGAGGGTTCTACTACCAGTTAAGGCATCAGCATAACAATCTTTTACATCCTTAGTAACAGATCCACCTAGTAAGAAGAAGAATGCTATAGTTGCAGCAGTGAGAGGGAGAAAACCTAATGGATCACCAAATACACTCCAAGAAACAATTACACCTAAGAAACCCCTTGGAAGAGCAACCCAGAGTTGATTCAAAAACAAGGTTTTCTTAAACCTAGGAGGTAGGGAATAGGTTATAGTGAAGACAACGATTAACAATGTTATAAGGAAGAAAACCTTGTTGATAAACCATGCTATAGAGATAGAAGATAAATATAGTATTATAGATACCACGGTGGCTTCCATAATTGTTACCTTACCCATTGGTATAGGCCTATAGGGTTTTGAGATTCTATCACTCTCAACATCTGTTACTTGGTTAAGAGCATTAGAAGCCGCATTCAGCAAAGCTAGGGATATTGAGGCTAGTATAATTACTGGTAACACACCTAGTAGACCATCAAGGCTATTATTGCTAGTAGTATAGCTTGCAATCATTATACAAGTAGATACTATAATTGGAGCAAGGAGAGTAAAAGGTCTTATAAGAGAGATAATTCCCTCCATTCTCCTAGTATTCAACAAACTTATCTCACCAAGAATTAAGGTTTCAACATCAAGGTTTAAAAGAGTTGTTTTACAGTTGTTACCAAGAAGGTTTTATACCATATATAGTTTCCAATTATTTTTTGATGTTTAGAGGATTCATAGCAGTTGAGGTAGAGGTAACAGAGGAGATAAAGAGTTTTATGGAGAACTTAAAGAGGAGTAACGCTAAGATTAAACTTGTTGAACCAGAGAATCTACATCTCACACTCAAGTTCCTGGGGGATACAAGAGAGGATAAGATAGAGGAGATAACAAGTATTATAGAAGAGTCTAGTAGAGAAGTTAAGCCTTTTGAGATAACCCTTGAGAAAACAGGTGTATTCCCAAATCCCTCCTCTATGAGGGTTATATGGATTGGTGTAACCGGTGGAGAGAAACTAAAAACTATTGCAGATAAACTAGATGAGAAACTAGTTAAACTAGGTTATAAGAAGGAGGGTAGAGGGTTTAAACCTCATCTCACAATTGCTAGAGTGAAAAAACCTGGGGATAAAAACAAGATTAAACCAATACTAGAGAAATATAAGGATACCTGTTTTGGGAGGACAAAGATAGAGGAGATTCATCTAAAGAAGAGTACACTTACACCTTCTGGACCAATATATATAACACTTAGAGAAGTAAAACTTTGAGTAACATACTTAACAAACTAAGATAATGAGATCATGGGAAGAATGAATCATGAAGAAATAGAGAAAATAGTACTGGAGAGGATAACACCTACCCTTGAGGAGCAGAGGAAACTGAGAGAAACAATAGAGGAGATAAAGAGTAGAGTAGAAGAAGAAATAAAAAACAAGGGTTTATCAGCTGAGATAGAATTAGTTGGATCAACAGCTAAAGATACATATCTTAGAGACAACCTAGATATAGACATATTCCTAGTTTATCCTAGAAACCTATCCAGGGATTCCATAGCCAGAGAAACCCTTGGGATAGGTAGAAGACTACTAGTTGATACTGAGGAATGCTACGCTGAGCACCCATATATAAGGGGATACTACAAAGGCTATAAGGTTGAGATAGTACCATGCTATAGGATAGAGGATGCTAGTGAGAAGAAAACAGCGGTTGATAGAACACCACTACACACTAGATATATAATAGAGCATCTAAAGAACTACCAGAAAAGAGAAGTTAGATTACTAAAACAATTCCTGAAGGGAATAAACTGTTATGGAGCAGAAGCGGAGATACAAGGATTCTCAGGGTACCTATGTGAGTTACTGATAGTAAAATACGATGACTTTAGAGGTTTACTAGGAAACGCGGTGAATTGGAGGTATGGAGAAACAATAACGTTTCATGATGAGAAACCACCTTATTTTGATACACCCTTAGTAGTTATAGACCCAGTTGATAAAAATAGGAATGTTGCTGCAGCGGTTTCAACAGAGAAATTCAAATTATTCACAGAAGCTTCAAGAGAGTATCTTAGGGAGCCTAGGTTAACTTTTTTCTTCCCGAACCCTTTGAAACCCTTGGATCTAGGGGAGATAGAGAGAAGGCTTAAAAGACAAGGGTATAGATTTATAGGCTTAGAGATTGATAAACCAAGTATACTACCAGAGAACCTGTATCCTCAGCTTAGAAAAACATGTAGAGCCATAGAGAAAGCCAGTAGAAAGCAAGGATTCAACATATATGATATAAGATTCCATGTATTAGAGGATAAGATATTTATCATCATCAAGACAGATATAGAACCTCTATCAGAGACATATATACAAGTTGGACCACCCATTAGTAGGAAGAGGAATGTCAAAGAATTCCTTGAGAAATGGCTTAATAGTCCTAGAACAGTGGGAGCACCATTTGAGAAGAATAATAGATTATACGTTGAGGTTAAAAGAAAATATAGATTACTCAGGGAGTACCTAAGAGAAAACTTATCGTTGCTACCACTAGGTAAACATATATCCAAAACCGTATCTGAGAAAGGATTCAATGTATTAGAGGAGAAACAACTATTACTAGAGGAGCTCAGAGTCTTCTGGACTGAGTATCTAGATCCAAAACCACCATGGGAGAGATAAAAAGTATGATTAAAACCATAGGAGTGTACACAAAAAACTTCTCCTTGTATCATGACCTCATTAAAACCTTGAAACGTAGAAACATACCATATGTATCATTATCATCAATAGATAGGATACCACATAGGATAGGTGTGATACTAACTTCTCATAGTGAAATACATGATATAAAGAACCCTAGGGTTATAGCAGCAGATGCCTATGAATCCATTGATCAAGCAGTTGATAAAGCAATGCATATGCTCATAGGTAAACCATTGTATACACAAGTATTCATAGGTATAGACCCAGGGGAGAAACCAGGTGTCGCAGTAGTAGGAGATGATATATTATTGCAGAAAACACAGGTTAGATCACCAGAGGAAGTATATAAACTAGTGAAGTGGATACTCTCAGAGTACCCAGCTAGAGAGACGATAATAAGAGTAGGGCATGGCTCAATACTCACTAGGAATAGGATTATAAACTCTTTGATACCGCTAGGGGTATCAATTGAGATAGTGGATGAGAGTAAAACATCTCCATCAACAAAACCTAGAGCTAAGAGGGATCCTGAGGCAGCAGCAGCAATAGCACTATTAAGGGGAGGGAGAGTTCAACGTCAACTACCACTTGAACCAACAAAAGGAGAGATAAAAAGGATACAGGAGCAGAGTAGAAGATTATCAGAGGGGAAATATACGATATCTAAGGAGAGTGCACTACTAGTTTTAAAAGGCAAGTTAAGTCTTAGAGAAGCACTTGAGAGGGAGAGGAAACGTTTATGAATTCCCATCATATCCATTCTGGGTAAAAACAATGAGGGTTTCAACAGCACTGATAAGTGTATCAGATAAAACAGGGGTTGTTGAATTAGCAGAGAAGTTGAGTAAACTTGGAGTTAAAATCTTATCCACTGGTGGAACAGCTTCTCTACTTAGGAGAAATGGAATACCATTGAAGGAGGTTTCTGAGGTAACAGGTTTCCCAGAGGTCCTTGATGGAAGAGTTAAAACCCTTCACCCGAGGATACACGCGGGTATACTAGCTAAGAGAGACGATAAGAAGCATATGGAGACTCTTAGAGAACATGGTATAGATGAGATTGACTTAGTTGTATGTAATCTTTACCCTTTTGAGGAAACAATAAAGAAAACCAATGTGAATATATTAGAGGTTATAGAGAATATAGATATAGGTGGACCAGCACTTATAAGAGCAGCAGCTAAAAACTATAGAGATGTAATAGTATTAACTAATCCAAAACAATACAATAGGGTTTTAGAGAAACTATTAAAGAATGGAGATCTCACACTGGGTGAGAGAGAGGAATTAGCATTAGAAGCATTCACGCATACAGCTGAGTATGATACAATAATATCAAATTATCTAAGGGAACTATGGACAAACGAGTTTCTACCAAATACCATGGTTATACCACTTCGAAAGAAGCAAGATATGAGGTACGGAGAGAATCCTCATCTCAAAGCAGCTTTCTATATAATACCACCGGAGACAACGGAGCCTTGTATATCAACAGCAGAGCAACTACAAGGTAAACCGCTCTCCTATAACAATATACTTGACAGTGACTGTGCCATAGAAGCAGTTAAAGAGTTTAAGGAACCAGCATGTGTAATAGTTAAACATGCTACGCCATGTGGAATCGCTACTGCAAAAACACTACTAAAAGCTTGGAGAGATGCTTATGCAACAGATACCTACTCACCATTCGGTGGAATCATAGCGTTTAACAGGAGAATTGGGAAGAGAGTAGCAGAAGAATTAAGGAAACTATTCCTGGAAGTAATTATAGCACCTGGTTTCACTAGAGAAGCACTGAGGATACTATCTGAGAAGAAGAATCTAAGGCTATTACGAGTAAAGGGATTAGATGGTTATGATGAGAGAAACAAGGTGTTGTATAGGAGTGTAGTAGGTGGATTACTAGCTCAGGAGAGAGACTTATTCTTTGTTTCACCTAGAGAGTGGAGGGTTGTAACAAAGAAGAAACCAACAGAGGAACAACTTAGATCAATGGAGTTCGCTGTTAAATGTGTTAAACATATAAAATCAAACTCAGTAGTATTTGTGAAGGGTACTAGAACAGTTGGTATAGGAGGAGGACAAACAGCTAGAGTAGATGCAACATGGATTGCAACAAAGAAGGGCGGAGGAAACATTAAAGGTTCAATAATGGCTAGTGATGCATTCTTCCCATTTAGAGACGCAGTGGATGTAGCAGCAGAAGCAGGAGTAGAAGCAATAATACAACCAGGTGGTAGTATAAGAGATGAAGAAGTAATTAAAGCAGCAGATGAACATGGTATAGCAATGGTGTTCACAGGGCAACGATACTTCAAACACTAAAAGAGAAGAATTTTTAGAGGAAAAACAAGATGAAGTATCAAATAAGATATAGAGATGGTTTAGCTAAAACAGGTTACCTAGATACTGGGGATGAGAAACTCGTTACACCAAGTGTATTCTTTATGGAGACATCTAGCATACCAGAACCAAGGTTTAAGGGTTATAAACTGGTGTATGGAGAGGAGAGTGGAGAAGAAACCATTGTGTTAGAACCCAATGATGAACTACTAAACCCTCTAGGATACCCAGTGATGACTCTTAGTGGAGATAAACTCCTAGTAAACACTATTAGTAAGGGTGGAGGAAACAAGGGTGACACGGTATATGTAATGGTTCTCGGTAAACAATTATTCGAGTATCAACCTAGTAGATTCATAGAGAATATTACACGAGTGAGGAGAGAGATTGGTTATGATAAACTATTATATATCCCAGCTCTAGGGGATCCCAGTAACTACTCTCTACTGGTTTACATGGGTGTAGATTTATTTGATTCCACGGCAGCTATAACCGCTGCGAGGAGAAGAGAGTACCTATACAATACAAGGATCTATAATGTGGATGGATTAGATGAGAACCCTTGTAACTGCCCTATATGCATGGAGAGAGGAGAAGATTATAGCTTCGAACACCTCCTTCAACACAACTACTATATGCTACAACAAGAGATTAAGAATATAAGGAATATAATAAGGACTGGACAGCTTAGAGAATACGTAGAGGAGAAAACTAGGGGTAAACCTAGCTTAGTAACCATGTTGAGGATACTAGATGAGAAAGGTTATAGTCTAATAGAAGAATATACACCTATTGTTAAGAGAACACCTTTATTAGCTGTTACAGAGGATTCCTTTAATAGAGTAGAAGTTAAGAGATTCCAGGAGAGGGTACTAGATAGGTATGTTAAACCTAGTGGTAAACCCATTCTACTATTACTACCCTGCTCTGCCAAGAAACCCTATACTTATTCCCAGAGTCACCAAAAATTCAAGGGAATACTTAGACAACTAAAGAATCCATACTGTATACATGAGGTGATAATAACATCTCCACTAGGAGTAGTACCAAGGGAGTTAGAGCTTGTATACCCAGCTGCACACTATGATATACCAGTAACGGGACACTGGAGTAAAGAGGAGGAAGAGTTTATAAAGAGGATACTAAGAGTATACTTGAATAGGAATAGGTATGAGGAGGTAATAATTCATCTACCCACTCAACTACAGAGTATAGTTGAAGAGGTTATAGAGGATGGTATTGTAACATGTATCGATAAACCTACATCCCGAGGTTCCCTTAACAAGTTACTAGGTGTCCTAAGAGAGATTACAAAAGGATACCCAGAGACTAGCTACGAGGAACATATAAAGGGGTTTATAAGAGGATTAGCCTCCTATCAATTCACCAAGGAGGTGGGAGAGGTTTTACTTAGAGATACAGAGGTTAAAGGAAGATACCCGGAGTATAGGGTAATATCTAATGGTAAACAACTAGGGATGGTATCACTGGGTAGAGGATATATATCATTGACGATAGAAGGAGCCTTGAGGTTAGCATCAACTGGTAGATACTATGTTAATATACACAGGGAATTCTCTCTTAGAGGAGATGTTTTCGCTCCAGGTGTAGAATCAGCAGATATAGATATTAGAATTGGGGATGAGGTTTGTATACTACAGGAGGATAAACTGTGTGGTGTTGGCGTAGCTTATATGCCTGGTAGAGAGATGACCAATAGTAACCATGGTTTAGCTGTAAAAACTAGACATAGGGTTTAGAAACTCTTCTAAGAAGCCGCATGGAGCCGCAGAATGGACAGGAGTAAACCTTTGTCTGAGGATGAATCTCTCCACCCTCAGACCAGATAGTTAGAGACTCACCGCATACTTTGCAGATAAAACTTATGTTACCAGATTTCTCTGCTGGTATAACCCCAGTTGTAACTGAGTGAATAGTGGGAATCCAACCTATACCACCGCAGTTAGGACAAGTCATGATAAGTGGTTTCCCACCGTTTCTAATAGATTCTTTTATAGCGAATACTCCACCGCATCTCCTACATTTAAAATGACGAAGTTCACCTTGCAGGGTTTTCTCAAATAGTTTAACATAATCCCTATAAGGGATCCTATGTGATAAGAGTAATCCCAGCAGCAGCAACAGGATGTACGCTGGTATCAGATAGTATATTAGGCCTAAGGTGAATAGTATATCAAGTATGGATAGGATTAATACTGGTGTGATAAGTATAACTATAAACCTAGTTTCTCTCCTAAACCTCATAGATATAGCTGCTGAGAGTACAGCTAGCATTATGTATATAGCTAGTGTTGATACATCCACCTTAATTAAAATAGGATTCCTAATCCATGGGTTACCTCCTAGTTGATACTCCTCGAGGTTTGTATAGCCATCTCTATCGTAATCAAACCTTGCATCCCATGGTTGCAGGGGGTTTAAATGGAAGAGATTCTCCCACTGATTAGGTATACCATCATCATCGATATCATCTAAACTCTTTGTAACCCAGAAATAGCTAGGCTGGGTAGTTATCTTAACACCTCTATAATCTATTATGGATATGAAGAAAGAGTAGTTACCAGTTTCATAGAAGAAACTAGTATTAACATATTTACCGGTTGAATCCACCCATATGAGTTCCCTCATAAACTCTAAGCCATTTGGAGAGACAATTGTTAGATACACCTTGTCTACATCATGGTTTCTCACTATGCAGGAGAAAACCATTGGTTTACCAGCTAACTGTATACTTGGTTCTACACTACTGTATTCAACCTCGATCACCCCTAATACTCTATTTGATGCTACTAGTATGAGAAGAAGTATAGATGGTGTAATAAACCTGTGGATCATCTACCCTGCTTCTCCTCTTTCAACACCCCAAGAGTTTAAAACTAAAAACTCATATATCCTTTTATCGATTTATAGAAAAATGAATTGATCATTCAACAAGAATTATACTACAATAGTTTCATCATATTAATAATATTTGAAACATAATTGGTCTAGTAATGGTTTTTATCTTGGCCAGATTACTCAACTCTAAACCTATCATAAACTATAAAATCATGATTAAATCTACACCTTTTCTATCTGGAGAAAAGGAGTGGATTGGTATTATGGAGAAACCAGAGGTCGATGAGACATGTTATATTGCACCTACTGCTGTTATAGTTGGTAGAGTAAAGATTGATAGAAACTGTGGTGTGTATCCTGGAGCAGTTATAAGAGCAGAGGAGAATACTATAACAATTGGTGAGGGATCCAATATACAGGATTGCTGTGTTATACACGTTGATAAGGATCACAGAGTAGTTATAGGTAGGAATGTCAGTATTGGACATGGAGCAATCGTTCATGGAGCAACTATTGAGGATAACTGTATAATAGGGATACATGCAACGATACTAAATGGAGCAGTTATAGGAAAAGGATCAATCATTGGAGCAAATGCTCTTGTCACATCTAACACTGTTATACCACCTCATAGTCTGGTAATTGGTGTACCAGGGAAAGTGGTTAAACAAGATGAATACTATGAGAAACAAGCATTGGAGAATGCAAGGGTTTATAGGAAACTAGCAGAGGAGCATAAGCAGGGTAAACATGTTTTTCATCATTAACCCATGGTTTGATGCAACTTCTTGAGTTTACTTCTAGTATAGTTTAATAATCCACCTGCTTCTCTAATAGCTAGGATCTCCTTTGGAGGTTTCGGGAAAGTGAATTCTCTATCTCCAATCCTTAACTTACCTTTCTCTTCGTCAACCTCAACTCTATCCCCATCCTTATATGCCTTCACAGCCTCCGGGGATTCCACTAGGAGTAAACCTTGGTTTATAGCTGCTCTATAGAATATTCTAGCGAAACTCTCTGCTATAACTGCTTTGATACCAACTGCTTTAAGTCCCACCACTGGTTGCTCTCTAGAGCTACCGCAACCAAAGTTTTTACCAGCAATGATAATATCACCTTCCTTGACTTCTTTAGCAAAGCTTGGATCAAGATCCTCTAGTAGATGTGGTTTAATCTCCTCTGGTGTACTACAAGTATAAGTATATTTACCTGGGAAAAGCATATCCGTGTTTATATCATCCCCATATCTCCATACCTTCATTTCTTACACCTCCCTTGGATCAGTTATTCTACCATGTAATGCTGAGGCTGCTACTGTAGCGGGGCTAGCTAGATAGATCTCTGCTTCTCTTGAACCCATTCTACCTTTAAAGTTTCTATTAGCTGTACTAAGGCATCTCTCACCAGGGGCGAGTACACCTTGATGAGCACCTAAGCATGGTCCGCAACCAGGTGGTAGTAGTATACCTCCTGCTTCTATCAAGGTTTGCATAACACCTAGTTTCAAAGTTTCCTCTAGTATCCTCCTGGAAGCTGGGAGTAGAAGGAGTCTTACATCAGGGTGAATCCTTCTACCTCTAAGTATCTCAGCTGCTACTTGGAAATCTGTTACTCTACCATTGGTACAAGTACCTATTAAACACTGCTGGATATCAACATCCTCTAAATCCTTAGCATGTTTAACATTATCAACAGTGTGAGGACAAGCAACCATTGGCTCTACTTCCTCTAGAGGATACTCTAGGGTTCTCATATATCCTGCATCCTCATCAGGGTAAACAGGGTTATAAGCTGTTGATGGAACACCAATAGATTCCAAGTAACTTCTAGTTACATCATCAACAAAGAATACAGCGTTCTTAGCACCCATCTCCACACCCATATTCGCCATGGTGAATCTATCATCTATAGAGAATTGCTTGGTATCACCATGATACTCAATAGAGTAATAGGTTGCTCCAGAAGCAGTTATATCACCTATTATATGTAGTATTAAATCCTTTGCATAAACTCTATCCCCTAGTTTACCCTTCAAAGTTATCTTTATACTATGAGGAACCTTCAGCCAAGTCTCTCCTATTAATAGTAGAGAAGCTGCTTCTGTTCTATCAATACCAGTTGAGAAAACATTTAATGCACCGTAGGAGCATGTATGGGAGTCACTCCCTAGTATTAACGTACCTGGTAATGCAAGTCCTTTCTCCACAACAACTTGATGACAAACCCCTACTCCTGCGTCATAGAAATGTGTTATATGGTGTTTTTTAACGAATTCCCTGATCTTCTTATGATTCTCAGCTGTTTTCTCAGAAGCAGCTGGTACTACGTGATCTATAACTATTATGGGTAGATCAGAGGAGAATACACCGTATTCCTCAAGCTCCGGTTGAATCTTACCTACTATAGCAGCAGTGTTATCATGCATCAATAAGTGATCTGGTTTAACAGTAACTATTTCTCCTGCAGTAACTTCTCTATTACCACTATACCTAGCCAGTATCTTCTCAGCGAATGTTAAACCCATGTATAGTTAAACCTCCTTGATTAAGAGGTGGTAAGAGTATCTATTTTATTAAACTTCCCAGTGTGATAAAATGATGAGAAAGAAATATTAACATCCCCCTACATACTTCATGTTTGATGGGATGGTGGAGATGAGGTTACTAGCAGGGGATCTCGATTGTGTAGCAGGGGTTATAGAAGCTCTACTACTAGTTGCATTAGTAGCCGTTATAATCTCCACTATCCAACTAGTGTATATACCTGAGATAATGGAGCAGAGAGAAGCAGATCACATGGATGAGGTAGAGAAACAATTCTCTGATCTCAAATCCACTATAGATTTACAATCAATTCTTCAGAGGGATGTACCGATTTCTTCTCCGATCACACTTGGCAGTAGAGAGCTCCCGTATTTCGTAACCGCTAGGGCACTCGGTGAATTAGAAATCATTGATAATACTAGTAGTAGAGTTGAAACAGATCTAGTATCTAGTATACCTTTAACATCTATTAGATATAAAGCGGTTAATGCATATTATCTAGATCAAATCTATGTTTTAGAGGGTGGTGGAGTAATAATTAAACAATACGATGGAGAGGTAATGGAGATAGATCCCGCTATATCTTTTGAGAATAGAACAAATGAGATTAGGATACACTGGATTCTACCTAAATTCAACACTATACCTGGTAAAAGCTCTACTAGTGGTTTCAAGACTTGCTTCATTAGAACAAACTATACTGGTGAGACAACCTATGAGGGGCAAACAAGTTATATAAAGATATATAGCGAGTATCTAGATGCCTGGAATTCATCTTTGAACAGAATACTAGAGGAACCAGTGAGAAATGGGTATATAAA
>CAZCPZ010000017.1:0-12527 GCA_964499875.1 uncultured Thermoplasmatales archaeon
GAAGGCTCATGATATATTTGTTAGAAACATATTATGGTTAGCAAAAGCATTACCTACTGTTTGAGGAGGCAACCCTTATTAGAGAGACTTCCTCATAGTAAATCTCTTTCTCATGGAAGAAGAACACTCTCTTAATGGGGAAATCATATTTTTTCTCAAAAACTATTTCTCCTCCTAATGTAGAGAGTAACCTCTTTATGAAGGGGATAGTCCTAGTTAAATGAAACGAGTATATCACTGGGGCTATCTCCAACCCCTTTCTGAGGAATAACTTATCTGCATGTTGATTCATTTTTTGTGCACCGAAAGGGGGATTCATAACTATAGTATCTGCATGTAAATCTATATCACTTATATTTGAGGTTATAAAAGTTATTTTAAAACCTCTTTCTCTTACAAAACTTTTAGCTATTTCAATACATTTAGGATCCACATCTACTCCTATAACTTCAGATGCGCCCATGGCTGATGCTGCTACAGATAAAATACCTGTTCCACATCCAAGATCAACTACTCTCTTACCATATATATCACCAAACCCATAGGCTATAAAAATCATATCAGCAGCTATTCTAGGAGGAGTTATATATTGCTCCAGAGAAGCTACAGGTTTCTCATAGGGTGGTACTTGTTGAAGCAATATCTCTAGTTCCCTCTGTTTCATAAAATGTCTCATTTCTTATGTTGTTACAACCTCCTCTTTTTCTCTTTTTCTACCACGTGGAATGGTGAAGTAGAAGGTTGAGCCCTTTCCTTTACCTGGGCTCTCAGCCCATATTCTACCACCGTGTTTCTCCACTATACGCTTAGCTATACTAAGCCCTAGTCCACTGGAATCTAGGTTATGTCTAGATGAATCTGCTTTATAGAATTCATCGAATATCCTCTTTATTTGTTCTTCTGTCATACCTATACCAGTGTCTTGAACTGATACCTGAATCATTTCTCCTTGTTCCTCTGCATCAATAGTTATTCTTCCTCCTCCAGAAGGCATATATTTAACAGCATTTGTTAACAAGTTGTTTAGTAACTCTGTGAATCTAAGTTTATCCACGTAAACCATTATATCCTCTCTTATATTATTTATAACAGTGATGTTGTTCTCTTTGAATAAAACTTGATTGTTTGCAATAACTGTATCTACTTCCTCACGTAGATAAGTATCCTCCATGTTAAACTCTATTTTATCAGAGTTTAGTTTAGCTAATTCTATAGTTTTTGAGACAAGATCCTTCATATAATAGACGTTTCTAATGACTACATCAAACAATTCTTTGCTTTTCTCTGTTCCTGCTTCTTCTCTCAGTAGAGGTAGGAGTATCATCATTGGAGTAAGTGGTGTCTTCAAGTCATGTCCAAGTTGATTTATGAATTCATCCTTTTGTTTAATCAATCGTTCTATCTCCTCTGTTCGCTCTTTAACCTTTCTCTCTAGGTCTCTGTTGATGGTATAGAGTAGCTCATGTGCATCTTTTAACTCATTTAACATCATATTTTTCTCTGTTATATCTAGTAGGGAAGCAACGTATTTCCTTGTACCAGGGATTAAAGCTACTGTTATGTATATGTCTCTAATATTCCCGTTTCTATCAACAAATTGAAATTCATAACTAGATGGGGCCTCCTTATTCTCCAAACGTAACTTATGGTACTCCTTCAACTTATCTGCATCTCCCTCTGATACAAATTCAAACCATTGTTTCTTTCCTTCAAGTTCCTCTTTAGAGTAACCGGATAGTTTCTCGAATCTAGTGTTAGCCAGTGATATAACACCGTTATCCTCTACTATAACCATTGCTGTTCCAGTATTCTCAAATATGCTTCTATAGGTTGCTTCGCTTTCTCTTAGTTTCTCTTCAACTTTTTTATACTCTGTTATATCTCTGAGAGAAACTATTCTTCCACTTGTTTCTCCATGGGGATTAATTAGAGGTGTAACTTTTGCATCAAAGTATTTGTCTTCATTGTTAATTGAAACTTTAACCTCTCCACTTGTATCTAGGTGTTTCTTATGTAATAGGAAATCTGCTAGTGATTTACTATGTAGAACCTCTGATATGTTTCTTCCAACTATCTCCTTATTCTCTATAAACAGTTTTTGTGCAGATGGTGTATAATCGACTACTCTATTACTGGTATCTAGAACTATTGTTGGATCGTGTAGTCTCTCAAAAACTGTTTCCCTAGCTATTGGAACAAGTTCAATTAGATAGAATTGAGAGAATCCATATAGTATACCGATACCTGTTATTATGAAAACAGCGGGGGATAAATCTATATCAGTGAGAGGAGTTACTCCCATTGCGTATAAAGCATTTGCAATCCATGGCGCGAAGCTTGAGAATAACAATACGAATGCTTGCTTCCTATATACATGTTTAAGTTTAGTTAAACCAACTATTAAATAGAAGTTTCCTACAAGTATAAGGAAATAGGAGTAGAGTAATAAAAACCACCATCCTATTCCATGGGTAACTGAAGTAGTTAGGTATCTCCCAGCTGTTACGTATTCTAGTTTACTCCAAATTAGATGATGTATTTCATCTGTAAAAACAAGGAGTAGGAAAGCAGTTGATATAGCATATGTAAGGGATATGGTTTTATTGTTAAGCCATTTTCCTCTTCCACTCCATTGTATACACATTATCATCCAAGTGGGAGGGACAAATAGTATCCCTATGTATTTGAATTGTTCCCAGAAATAGGTTTCTTCCTCAGTAGTTGTTACAAAGGATAAGATAACTGAGAAAACCCATATAGCTGTTAGAAATAGTAAAATCGCAAAGGTTTTAGCAGGTTTCAACTCTCTTTTTTCTTGATACTTCCTAATAGTGTATACTCCTATTGTGATTATGATCCATCCAGATGCAAGTAGAAACAGCATGTAGATGTCATAGATTGTAAACATCTCTTCCTCCTTCCAATACTAGCGTTTCAGTTAATTCTTTCCTCACCTACTTTTAGATCCTTATTTTCATATCACCATATATAGGTTACGTTGATTTTCTATCCGTAAATTTTATCTTCCACTACATGATTAATTATAATTAGATGGGCTTGTAGATCAGACTGGTAGATCGCCTCCTTGGCATGGAGGAGGCCTCGGGTTCAAATCCCGACAAGTCCATCTATCCTCTCTTATGGAGTTAGTTTTTAACTATTGGTATTTGAAGAGAAGGATCTCCGAGTAACTCCCAGGCTTCAATGGTTTTATAATCATAAGCAGATAAACCCCATGGGTTGCTATTTAGGTATCCTATCACTGCTTTACTCCATATCTCCCCGAGTGTCTTATTCTCTGAGGATTGATATGCTTCATAGGTTTTTATATGTATTAAGCCGCCTAATCCCTCTGTGCAGAATCTACCAGGGTATATCCAACTGAAGCTGCTCATACCAATGGTTGCTATTCCTCCACCATCTTCCTTTGAGAGGAATGCCCATCCGAAGCAGGTATAGTTGGAGGAAAAACTACATATATTACAGGCATCAGCTGTTACAATAGGGAGTTTACCATCATTAGAAAGCACTCTTATATGGTATGTTCTATACCATTCAACAGGTATCCATTCGTTTCTAGTTCTATGAGGATGAGTTCTATAACTATTTGCACCAGCATGTCCTTCAAATGCTATGAATCCCGCTCCTTTCTCTATTGCTTTATTTATATCCTCTGCGTGTCTAAGTTTACCATTGGAATCCCATATCTTTTCAGCTGAGAATCCCTTCATGATCTCCGCTATCTTAGCGGTTATGACTTCTCCTTCCTCTACACCACTTATATCCTCTGTAAAAGTATCTCCTCCAACAAGGATTATCCTTTTAAACCATTCAGGTGGCGGAGTGTTGCTATTCTCGTAACTAATTATCTTATCTATATAGATTCTCAACTCCTCTCTATTATTACAAGGGATTCTACCAATATAGATATCTGGATAAAGATCTACATCATCTAATGGTTTTCTCAACCAAGATTTATATTCGCTGAATCTATTATTTCCATTGGAATCCCAGCTGCTGAAGTTACCATTTGCGTCATAGATATCAGCGTAGTAGAGGTCACTTATGAAGCATTTTCTATTGGTAAAAATATCTCTTATGTCCTCTACATAAACCATTCTACTTGGAATGAACCTCTCATTGCCTACTAGTAAAACATATTTTATTCCCCATTTCTCAATAGCTTGTTTTATAAAATATTTAATACTCTCCTGTAGATCTCTACCTATAGAGGGTATATCACTTATATTCACTATTTTAACACGATAGTCCTCTAATTCCTTATGTTGTTTCAGTTTCTCTATCTCCTCTCTATATTCTCCCGGTGAGATTATCAGTAGATCATAGATATCAGGTATCTTCCTCTCTTCCTCTACATATCTTATCATTAACTCGCATTTTCTAAGTATCTCTAACCCTCTAAATGATATATTGTATCTCACAGGGAATATAGCTATGCTTAAATAAAGTATGTGTTCACTATTATCTATACCTACTCCTATTCTACTGCTGTACCATTCACTAGGGAAGACTCTAGTTGATTCTATACTCTTTGGTAGTGGAATAGAGAATTTTGGAAGCGGCGGTGTTTTAAGAGGTTGCAATAGTTTTTCTAAGGAAACCCGTCTAGGTTTCAATTCAACTTCTAAAATCTTTGTACCCATAGGAAATTTGAAGACTTCTATATGAACTGGTAGTACAGGTTTAAATCCCTCTAGATAATACTTGTTTGCCTCTTCTAATAGAAGTGTTACTCCAATGGAAGTCTTCATTATAGTTGGATGAGAGAATGTTAAAACTAGGGTATCTTCTCTAACCCCCTCTATTGTTCTCTCTCTCGCAGAATTTACACTAGTTGTTACAAGGAGGATAATAATCATTATATCTATAATATGTCTCATCACTAACAGAATTTATATGATGTATTTAATATAAAGATTTCCTGTGTTTTAATTCCAACCTGATAGGAAATAGGTTGGAAGTAGTTTATCTAATAGGTTTCTCATTAATCTACTTCTAAGACTTGTTAAGTCATACAGGTGTATCTTGTATCCATCGGAAACATTATACCATCCATGTTGATCTTTAACGATTAGGTATATATTCATCTCTGTTACCATGTTATCTCCTCTGCTGCTCCATTGATGTTGTTCCTCAAGGGGTATTCCAAGTTTAGCCGGCCCCTTCCATTTGCTTTCTTCTTCACCCCACAACCACTTATAGTATACTTCATCCTTGTCATCATCATTAACTACAAAGTAGAAGGGTATCAACGTGTCTCTCTTTCCACATAGAACCCCTCTCTCATCAGGATTTATCAAGGGTTTAGCTGGAGGTTTGTTGGTGAACCTCGTTATTAGAGGATAATCATCTATTATCCCGTTATAGGAGTAATAAGGTGTGTCTCCAACACCATTTTCATCTTCATCTACACCACTATAATCTGACCAATAATTACCTTTCTCGTTGTAACTCCAGTTATTCCTATCTATTGTTTTGGAGTAAGCGTTAATTTCATTGTTTATGAAATTATTATAGAATATTATATTATCAGTACTCGTATTCAACCATATTCCATAAGAAGAATTTACTATAGAGTTATATTTCAGGATGCTATTCCTTGTTTTATTTAAAAGTAATCCTATACCAACTTTTTCTATATAGTTTCCTTCTATTTTCATCTTTTCAGAGTCCTCTACTGTTACTCCTATTGATTTAGAAGTAACTCCTACTAGCTTATTCCATTTAATCGTAGAGTTACTCCCCCTCTTGATTATAATACCCTTTTCTTTCATAAAAATGGTATTTCTACATACATAGCTGTTACTAGAGTTTATATTGAAGGCATTTACTGCTTCTACTCTAAAACCATATATAGTTACATTTACTCCTTGTATTTGAAATACATATTCTTTTCCATCCCATTCTATGGTAGGTTCTCTATCTTTTTCTCCTTTTCTAACTCCTATTATCCATAGTGGTTTATCTATAACAATATACTCACGGTATGTTCCATTGTAGACGAGTATCACATCTCCTGGATGAGCGTGTTCAACCGCTGTTTGTATTGAATGGTAACCCCCGCTGTCATCAACTATAATGATGTCTCCTGTTTCTCCTCCTCTATTGGTAATCCCTCTAATTATATTAAACTCCTCATACTGAGTAGGGTACACATAGTATCTACCAGTGATCTTAGCCCATCTCTCAAATAAATCTCCAATTATGGGTCCAATACTTCCTAATGAGGCTTTACTAGTTGCATTCTCTCCATCCATTTGAAGAGAGATTAGAATAAATAATATAACCACTAGGAAGATCATCCTATTCATTCGGACCATTAACTATTAAATTATAGAATATATAGATATATTTAACTGAATATAGAGTCATTGGTTCAGTTCTACCTAGTCTTCTTTAAAAGAGAATGATGTACTGAGATTGGTTGAAAACTTGTTCAAACCAACAAAGGAAGCGTAAATAAGATAAAACATGATATTATATTTTTATTTTGGAGATGATTATGATGAGGAATCTAATGCTATGTATTATAGTTATGATGCTTGTGATATCTCCATCCATTGTTTTGGCAGGTAAAAGTACCTATAAGGAAGTTTATAGTTTCTCGTTCTCTAATCTGAAGGTTGTTGAGAAGAGGAATTATGTGGAGTTCTCAGTTAATGGAGCTACTTCTACTCTTGTGAAACCATATCACTATAAGATACCAGTGAAATCAGAAACTATTATCTTACCATTTGGGGCTAAAATAAATTCTGTGAAATTCAGTGTTGAGGGTATACATTTTGAGGAAATAAGAGGAGAGCCCTCTGCTACTCCTCCACCTGTTATCAAAGGTTCTCATGTGGATTCATATGAATTTACACCAGTTACAGTTGATAGATGGATAGATTACGACGTAGGAGTGGGTGTTGTGTCTCAGAATGAGAGAGGAGTTTATCTGAAGATTAACATTTATCCAGTTAAATATCATTCTGATGAAGAAGTAGTTGAATGGGCTGAGAAGATAGAAGTTGAAATAGAGTACACCACCTGTGAATATTTAGGTAGTAAACACAGTGACGAAGAGAGGTACGATTTATTGATACTTACTCCCGTGGATTTTATAGATGAGTTAACCCCTCTTGTTGAGCATAAAATTAGTAAGGGTATATCTACTAAACTAGTTACTCTAGGGGAGATATATGGTGGAGTCTACTTTCCAGTTAAAGGTCGAGATGATCCTGAGAAAATCAAATATTTCATCTTTAATGCAGTGGAGAACTGGAGTGTTATGAATGTTCTACTAGTTGGAGGAAAAGAGTGGTTCCCTGTTAGATATACACATATTCACGTTTACTATCCTCCGAATCCCCCTGATGATGAGGTTTTTGTTAGTGACCTCTACTACGCTGATATCTACAATGAGACGTTTGGTTTCTCCAGTTGGGATACTAATAACAACGATGTTTTTGGGGAGTATAAGTGGGGTAAAGAAGAGTTAACTGATGAAGTCGATCTCTATCCAGATGTTCACCTTGGCAGACTTGCCTGTGTAAGCGAGGATGAAGTGAAAGCTGTAGTTAATAAAATCATCACATATGAGACTATTGAGGCCTATAAGCAGGATTGGTTTACCAATATTGTATTATGTGGTGGTGACACAAGCCCTGGTGATCCAGATGGTATCGATGAAGGAGAATATATATGTGGAATCGTTGGTGATATACTAGATAGCTTCACACCTACAGAGATATACGCCTCCAACGGGAAATTATGGAACAGATTAAATATTGATAATGCTATAGATCGTGGAGCCAGTTTTGTTGTATTGTCTGGTCACGGTCTCCCAAAGGTTTGGGCTACTCACCCTCATGAGAACCCAGATGTATGGATACCTGTTGGAGATTATAAGAGTATTCACGCCTCTAAGTTAACAAATGGAGAGAAGTTACCTATTGTTGTTACAGATGCGTGTTCCCCTTTTAAATTCAGTGTTGCGGATGACTGTCTCGGATGGGCTTTTGTATCAAACCCAGATGGAGGGGCTATTGCCGGTTTCGGATGCACTGGTCTCTCCTGGGGAGAGGAAGGTTATCTTGTTTCAGAGTTCCTTACAGCAAAGCTTTCTCTGGACACGTTCAGGGCTTACAATAGGGGTGCTATAACTTTTGGAGAGATGTGGTCAAGGGGTTTATGCAATTATATACATCCAGATATGGATTGTGGCGATCATAAAAGCGTAGAGGAATGGGAGCCATTTGGTGATCCTACTCTTGCTATAGCAAAATCCTCCACTCCCCCAGAGAAACCAGTTGTTGGTGGTCCTTGTGAGGGTAAACCTGGGGTAGAGT
Organism: uncultured Thermoplasmatales archaeon; assembly: GCA_964499875.1. Taxonomy (GTDB): domain Archaea; phylum Thermoplasmatota; class E2; order DHVEG-1; family DHVEG-1; genus B44-G15. The sequence goes on from CAZCPZ010000017.1 coordinate 8,352, forward strand.
ATACTTTTAATGCTACTACCATTGATCCCGATGGTGACAAAATCTATTACATGTTTGATTGGGGTGATGGTAGTTATTCTGATTGGATTGGTCCAGTTAACTCTGGGGAGATGATACAGGCTTTTCATGCATGGACTGGGAAGGGTTTATATGAGGTTCGGGTTAAAGCTAAGGATGAACACGGTGTGCAGAGCCTTTGGTCTGATCCACTACCCGTTCGAATGTCTAAGAAGTTCTCTATACTAGAGAATTTCTTGGATAAACCATTTATATCTCTTTTATTACACTGGTTATCTCCTCACCACAGCTATTATTGATATTGAACCCACTACTATTATTATGGTGATGATCACATAGAATAGGAATAAACCTTTATCTTTCCTTCCTTTATCTTGTCCATTTATCTTTTCTACCTCCTTGTTACCACTAGTTTCTCCTACGTTGTAGATGTTTACTTTAATAGATGTTATTGGGGAGTATCTTTCTCCATCGTAGCTTCTAGCTTTAAACTCGTGTTCACCATTACTAAAACCTCTAGTATCCCATTGATAACTCCAGTTTGTAGTTCCATCAGCTTCAATCCATGGGTTGGAATCTATTTGTATCTCCACTCTCTCTATTACTCCATTTGAACTTCTTGCTTCTCCCCTCACTATAATGGTTCCATTAACCGTTTCTCCATCACTAGGTTCCATTATCTCCACTGTTAAAGTGGGTTCCTTCACAACTATGGTTTTAACTACATTATCCTTTGACCCATTGTTATCAATGACTTCTAAGGTTACTTTGAATGATCCATTTACTCTATAGAAATGTGTAGTGTTTCTTTCTGTAGAGGTATATCCATCTCCGAAATCCCATTTCCAGGATACTATCTCTCCATCAGGATCAATAGATTGATCTATAAAGTGGATTGCTTCAAATGTATATGGATACTGAGGTTGATAAGTGAAGTCTGCCACTGGAGGTTTATTCTCTGCCTCCATTTTGAATATAGGATTCATGAGAGGATAGTAATCTTTGTTTAATCCACCTGGGATATCATATGGTGTATCACCTATACCATTGTTATCCTCATCTAATCCTATATAATTCCACCAGTAGTTCCCATGGGAACTACTATTCCATATATTCTCACAGTTATCTATAACGGCACTCTCTATGAAATCGTTCTCATATATCCTGTTATTTTTACTAGTGTTCTCCATCGTTCTAAATATCCTTATGCCATACTGGTTGTTCTGAAAAATATTGTAACGGATAGTGTTACAAGAGGATGCTCCAATTCCTATTCCAAGGGATTCATGGTTGAGGATACTGCAATTGGAGATCATGTTTCTATGTGATTGTTGAAGAGATACACCGTATAATGGGTTATTAGCTATTCTAGCATTAGATATTCTATTATTATCAGATCTATATAGATTTAAACCAGCTTGGTTCTCCTCCACCGTACATTTATCCACTATATTTCCATGTCCATTCTTTATGTATACTCCTAGTTGGTTATTGGTTATTGTTATATTTATTATCCTAGTGAGATTCGCCTCGATGAATATACCAGAGGAGTTATCGAAATCTGTTTGATTTCTACCACTACCCTCAACCTTTAATCCCTCTAGAGTTACGGAGTCTGCCGTAATTACTATTACGCTTCCTTCCTCTTCTCCATTCACAACTACTCCTTCCCCTGTTCCCCTCAAGGTTATTGCTTTATTCACAAGTATTGTTTCCCTATACACACCTGGATAAACATATATTATATCCCCACTCCAGGCATCATTTATAGCTTCTTGGATACTACTATAGTTTCCTATACCTTCTCCACCAACATATAGTGTTTGAGGGGATAACGCATGTGTTTCTTCATCTACTGCTATAAAAAGATTCACGGTAATGAGGAATAAGAGTATGACCGATGTTATTTTATTTAATATCATCTATTTATCACTATTCCTCCTTTCTAGTGTTATCTTTTCACTTTTTAAAGAAGAAAGAATATATTTAAATTTTCTGATTCAAATATAAATTTTGTTTTCTATTCTTCTTTAACTATAATGTTTTTAAATCGAATAGCATCGTTAAACATCTCAATGTTATTGAAGAAGCAGTATGTTTCCTTGAACATGTTGCACCAGTCCAGTAGTCTTCTTAGGTCTTCTTCCTTGTAGCTATAGTAATACATTTTATTCCCTGGTGGTTTCCCATGTAGTCTAAAATAAGCTATATCCTGCGTTACAGGTTGTTGAGCAAATGGGTCGACACAGTGAATCAAGTTGCATTTCTTGCATACCTCTGCTATTATTTCTTGTGTCCACGCTTTTCCTCTGGGCTCCCAAACGAAGGTATATGATTTACTCTGCATTCTTTTAAAAAAAGAGATCATGTTATCTAGGTTTTCCTCGGTTGGTTTGAAGCTAGATGGACATTGGAATAACACGTACTTTGCATGGAGTATAGAACAAATTTTTTCTGTTCCCTCCCAAGCCCTTAGTACTTCCTCTGTTTGCTTGAAGAAACCATAATTCTCTGGTTTATCTAATGTTTTCTTTAACCTCTTATACGTGGGACTTGTTGCTGGATGAGTTATACCTTGAAATGCTTTTATGCAGAACTCAAAGTTTTCTGGGGCGTTCTTATACCATTTCTCTGTAGTTTGAGGTGAGGGTAGTTGATAAAATGTTTTTTGTACTTCAACTACCTTAAATTTTGTGAAGTATTCTTTCATACCCTTGGGGAAACCACAGCATCCAACTTTGATTTTAGACATATATTACTGTAACAATTGAGTTGGATTTCAATTTTCCTAAAATAGAAAAAGGAAAGGGGAGAAAGTTTTACTTGGGAAATAAGAGTTCTAGGAGTTTATGTAGATGCTCTATACGTTGAATTAGGTTATTTATGTTCCATTTTTGAAGAATGTTTTTTACATGAATTTTTACTTTCTCTGATCTCACGTAACCTTCTTTCTCCGCATAGATTTCATAGTCACCTTTCTGTGAGAGTTTTATCTTCACTGTTCCATCCTCATTTGTATTGTATATCTCGCTTCCTACATGAACCACAGCGTCTTCCACTGGGGACAGTGTTTCGTTGAATACTGTTACAGTGAATTCCTCATTTTTTTCAACTGATGTTTTCTCCACGTTTATCCTTAGGGCATGTGCATACCATGTTTCTAGGTATCCCCATAGGATTTCCTCATTATCTCCCTTTAGCTCATATGATCCTGCATCCACCATTGGTAGATCGTAGTCTACCCAGTAGTGCCACCAGTCTGATTCTCCATTTATTGATTTTACATAGAATGCATGCCATGAGGGATAGTAGATTACTTCGTATGTGAAACCTGCAATCTTTGATGCTTCTTCTAATGCTCCTAGAACACTTGGGTATGGGATAGTGTATTCTTCTATTTGACTGGTGCTATCATTTATAGCGTTGATTGTTGTTTCCCCCACGGTTATTTCTCCACTCCATATGGTTGCTGTTTCCCCCTCTATTCTAATGTATCCATGCCATTCATTATCTGTTATTGGAGTAGCCGCTGCTAGTGGTATCGTTAGAAATAGTAGTCCTATGATGATTTGTTTCTTCATATTTTGTCACCTCCTTATCCTAAATTGAATCATGGAGAAACATATAAATTTATCAATATTACTAATGATTATTACCTTAATGGGTAATATCATTGTTTTTGGAAGAAGGGATCTTGACTTTGATTTTTTTCTTCTTTACAGCTATTAGCTTCCTAAGTTCCAGAGTAACATCTTTTGTTGGTTTATATTTATCAATAGAGATCGAGGGTGCTTTACCATCCACTAGATAAATATAGTGTCCTTCTTCTCCATCTATCGAGGTGATATATTGGTGGTCTCCAATTCTTTTAATCTCAAAACCTGGTAGTTGTTTTAGTGCATCAAGTAAGCTACTATCTCGTTGTATTTCAACAGAGGTCTCCTCAACTAGGCTATCAAATATTGTTTCAAGAATCTTTGTGGTAACGGAGAGGAGGTGGACGTTACCGATTATTCGTCGTTTCACTATACCCGCTTCTTCGAGTATCTTGATATGTCTAGCTGTCACCGGTACTGAGATGCCTATATTCCTCGCTAAATCTGCAAGGTGTTGCTCTTTTTTCATCAGAGATTTAACTATCTTTAGTCTCGTATCACT
>CAZCPZ010000018.1:0-6642 GCA_964499875.1 uncultured Thermoplasmatales archaeon
AATAGAAGGAAAGGGTTTTAGATTATGCTATAGTGACTTCTTCACATAGATAAACATCTTGGATGGCATGTAGTAGTTTGATCCCCTCCTCCATTGGCCTCTGGAAAGCTTTCCTACCAGATATAAGCCCCATTCCACCTGCTCTCTTATTGATCACCGCTGTTCTAACTGCTTGTCTAAAATCATCTTCACCAGATGCTCCACCTGAGTTAATCAATCCTATTCTACCCATATAGCAATTCGCCACTTGATACCTTGTTAAATCAATAGGGTGATCGCTCATCAACTCTGTATATGTTCCCTCATCGAATTTACCATAGGTTACACCATTCCTATTTAAGACAGCGTAGCCTCCATTGATAGTGGGTTGTTTCTGTTTAACGATATCTGCCTCAATGGTTACTCCTAGATGATTTGCTTGACCTGTTAAGTCTGCTGCAGTATGATAATCTCTTCCCTCAACTTTGAAAGCTGGGTTTCTAAGGTAGCACCATAGAATTGTTGCCATACCAAGTTCATGTGCATAGTGGAAGGCTTTACTTACTTCTTGTATCTGCCCATTGGACTCAGGTGATCCAAAATAGATTGTTGCTCCCACTGCTGCTGCTCCAAGTTCCCATGCTTGCTCTACGGATGCAAACATTATCTGATCATACTTATTTGGGTATGTGAGTAACTCGTTATGGTTTATCTTAACAATGAAGGGTATACGATGAGCATACTTCCTAGCAACTGCCCCTAGTACTCCTAGTGTTGATGCTACAGCATTACATCCCCCTCTTATAGCAAGCTCTACGATCTTCTCTGGGTCAAAGTAATCTGGGTTTGGAGTAAATGATGCTGCTGCAGAGTGTTCAACTCCTTGGTCAACTGGTAGAATAGAGAGGTATCCTGTACCCGCTAGTCTACCATGGTTGAAGATTGCTTTAAGATTCCTTAGTACTTGGGTTGGTCTATCTGAGTCTATGAATACTCTATCTACGAAATCTGGTCCAGGTAGATGTAACCTCTCTTTTAGTATCTTCTCACAAGTATGATTCAAAAGGTAATCAGCTTCTTCTCCTAGTATAGCTCTGATTGTTTCAATATTATTAGTCCTCCCAATTTCTTCTAATTCTTGCATTGATCTCCATCTCTCCTCAAATCATTTTACTTCCAATTTTTTAATGACTAAGTGGTTAAAAAAATGTTTCCTTTTATTAGAGAAGAACAAGATGAGGAGGGTTTATAGTTTCCCTTCCTCATATCTCTTCTGTAGTATCTCTATCATCTCTTTTACCATCTTTGGTAGATCATATGATGGTTTCCAACCCCATTCTTCTCGAGCTGCACTGTCGTCGATGGTTTTAGGCCAAGAATCAGCGATCTCTTGTCTGAAATCAGGTTTATATTCACAGGTGAACTCTGGTATATACTTTTTGATCTCCTCTGCTAGTTCTCCTGCTGAGAAACTCATTGCAGCGACATTAAAATCGCAATGATGTTTAAGTTTCTTGAAATCAGCTTCCATGAGATCTATTGTTGCTTTGATACAATCAGGCATATACATCATAGGTAGAACAGTGTCTTCTCTTACAAAACAAGTATAGTGTTTATTCTTTATAGCCTCGTAGAATATCTCGACAGCATAATCTGTTGTACCTCCACCAGGTAGGGTTTCACTACTAATTATACCAGGGTATCTTATTCCTCTTACATCCAAGTTATATTTCCTAACATAGTACTCCCCTAGTAGTTCCCCTGTTACCTTTGTTATCCCATACATCGTAGTGGGTTTCAGTACAGTATCTTGAGGTGTATCATATTTAGGTGTATCTGGTCCAAAAACCGCTATAGAACTAGGTATAAAAACTCTTGTCATCTCATATTCCACTGCTAAATCAAGTATATTGATTAATCCATTGATATTAACATCCCAGCATAAATCTGGTTTCTGTTCTCCAACAGCTGAGAGTATAGCAGCCATATTATAGATAGTATCTATATCATATTCTTTGATTACCTTCTCAACTGTTTCCTTCTTAGTTATATCTATATACTCAAATGGACCAGAGTTTAGTATCTTCTCACTAGGTTTAGTTTTTCTACCAGTGGCGATAACATTATCATCCCCATACCTCTCTCTGAGAGCCATTGTAAGCTCTGATCCAATCTGCCCAGCTGAACCAGTTACAAGGATTTTCTTCATCTCTCTCCTAGCCATGTTTTTTGCTCCCCTTAGAACTTTTTCTGGTTTCACAACTCGCTATTAGAAAAGACTATAGATATTTTACTATCGATGGTTTTTTAACTAACTCTAGCTTTTATAGATGGAAGGAATATGAAAATCAGAGAGTATCTAAAACTAGCTAGATCCTTCAACGCAGTATTAACAGGTGTATCCCCAGTTATGGGTGCACTTGCTATGAAACAATTCGATATACTATATCTATTCATATTGTTCCTAGTGGGTTTCCTAGGTCACACTTATGGTTTCGTATTAAATGATATAATTGATTATAGGATAGATAAATCCTCTAAGGAGATTAGTGATAGACCTCTTATAAGTGGAACTATTTCTATTCCACAGGCATGGATCTTCGCTATAACTTCTATGCTAGTAGCTTTTATGATAGCAGGTATACTTTGTTTTTTAACAAGTAACTACTTACCATTATTAATCTTAGGTTTATCAGCCTTCTTTATAACACTCTATGATCTAGTTAGTAAGAAACTCCCGTTCATGGATATACTAGTTGCAATAGCAATCTTCTTCCTGATACTCTTCGGTGCTTTCTTCGGTAACCCCATTGCTAGGAGTTTATCTGATATCAGTATACTCGCTTGGATAGTTTGTCTCCTTGGAGCTATACAAGTTATGTTTATGCAAGTTGTAGCAGGTGGACTCAAGGATATTGAGAATGATTATAAACGTGGTGCTAGGACAGCTGCTATAGCCCTTGGTGTTAGAGTGATAGATGGAAAATTAAGGATATCAAAGGCGTTTAAAGCCTTTGCTTATGGTATACAAATCATTGATATGATAGTAGTATTCCTACCTTTCTTCATCATATGGAATAGTCAAGATTTCGGAGTATTTCATTATATCCAATGGATACTACTCTTATTCATTGGTTTCCTCATGTTTTTCTTCTCCAGTAAACTATTGTTTATGAAGGTTTTTGAGAGAGACTATGCTAGGAAATTTATTGGTTTACACTATATAACCAATTTCATGATTGTACCGATAATGTTGATGCGTCTAAACCCATGGGCTGGTATACTAGTATTCTTCCCAGCGTTAGGTTTCGTACTCTCTAATCTCATTCTTCATGGTACTCTTCTTCAACCTAAAACCATGTAGATTATAGTGTATCTGGTTGAACAGCTTTACCGTATAGTAGTCTATTGAAAACTGCGAACCAAGTAAAAGGAAATATGATTAGGAATAAACCCATGGGGTACCCTATCTCTTTTAGTAGCATAACTGGTACAACAGAGTATCTAAGAAACGCCTGTATGCTAATGAGTTTCCTTAGATTCTGTCTGTTAAACTCTTTTAGTTGAAGCATCTTGATAGTAGCAGTGTATACACCTAGGAACATTAGTAGCATCAACACTGGTTGCCATAGTTCATATTTAAAGTCTTTGAGTATAAAGAATGGTAGGAATAAGAAGAAAGCTGAGGTGCTTCTAAGAGTTAATGCTAGTACCTTAAACCCACTAGGTATATAGAGTTGTTTCTCTGCTCTAACACCCATCCAGAGAGCAACTGTTTTCCCACCTAGCTTATAATCATGATCTGCATCCTTAACACCACCAATGATAGCATTCAAATAGAGTACTTGAACAAAGGTTACTATCACCACTACCCATGTTAACCCAGATAAATTATTAGATACAACTAGCGCTCCAAATAGGCAGTAGAGAGCAGTAGCGCCTGCAACAAAACAATCTGATCCAACAAATCTCTTACCATACAAGTTGTAGATAACTGTAAATAGTGCAGCAACTGAGAGTACAATTATAGCTATGATACTAGGTAGGAATAATCCTATGTACATAGCTATAAATACAACTATATAATGCATCACTGCAGCTCCTATAGATAAATACAAGGCATGTCTCCTAGGTATCGTGCCTTTAACTAGTGGTCTAGCAGATAACTCTGGTGTCATCCTATCAATATCTACATCAGCATAGTCATTGAGTACAAATCCAAATATAGTTGCAAACATACCCATGAAGAATAAAGCTGCTATCTGAGATATACTCCATTCACCAGTAGTTAAAGCACCAAATACTGCTGGTATACAATAGGCACCCCATCCAGGGAGACGAACTAGTTTAATATACTCAACTAGTTTCCCAGTCACAAGTCTTTGAATCAACAAAATCATATATCTATTTTTCACCATGAGATATAAGTACAACTAAACTATTTCAATCAAGTATAGTATGAGGATTGATAAGAAACCCATTGATATAACACCTAGGGATGATGCTTTTCATGGTTCAAGGCATCATATAGCAGCAGAATGGTGGTATTTTGATGCAATCTTCAACAACAACTATAGTATACATGTTGGAGTAAAAACCTTTACCTGGAGAAACCTCGGATTGGTTTCTCCTCTGATAGAAGTATATAGGGATGGAGAGATTAAGGTTGAAGCAAAAAAGGTTTTCCTACTTAGAGATGCAATATTATCCAAGGAAACCCCTTTTATATCATTAAGAGGTAAACCAATCATGTATCTAGATAAAGAGAAACTAAGTAGAAACAATAAATGGGTTTACCATGTAGACTTAGAGTTACCATCCTGCTCTACTAAACTAGAATTCACTGGTACTACAAACGGCTGGGTTTTCAAAACGCCTAGTGAGAGTTGGGCTGTAGCATTACCAAAAGCAGTTGTTAGAGGGGAGATAAACCTTGATGGAGATAGTATACCTGTTGAAGGAGTGGGCTACCATGATCACAACTGGAATTACACTATATTAACTGTTATGAACTATGGAATAGGATGGTACTGGGGGAAGGTAACTACATCAGCCTATAGTCTCGTTTGGGCTCAGATTGAGAAATCAGATCATAGCTTTGAGAGGTACGCCGTTATCAACGTAGATGGAGGTAGATTCTACAATATACCATCGAATAAAATGAATATAATATTTGAAGACTTCGTAAGAAGTCATCTACGTAGAACACCAACAACTATAATTCTTAGAATCCATGACACCATAGATGGTACTCCTATTGATGTTGATGTGAAGATGAAAGCTAAAGGTATACATTATAACGCTGTTATAACTGCGCCATACTGGAGGTACCATGTAGCATCGGAGGGAACAATATCTATTGATTCAAGAGTAGAAAAAGTTAACAAAACACAGATTATGGAGATACTGAAGTTCAGCTAAAGGTGTAAAGATTTATGGAGAAGGTTTGTATAATAGGTGGTGGAGTAGCTGGTCTCACAGCAGCTGCATTACTATCTAAAAAGGGTTATAGTGTCGAGGTATTTGAGAGAGAAGAATTGTTAGGTGGAAGAGCCTTAACTCTTAGTCCCTCTAAACTATCCCATGGGAATTACCGTAAACTATTATCTCGCTTCTATATGCATATACCCTTCTCTGAACCAGGTATAGAAGAAGTTTTCTCAGAGAACCTATTAGATGGCTACCACTTGGATCTAGGGTACCATGCAATAGGTGGAGGAGAATACTCCAATATAAACCAAGTATTAGAGGCTTTCAATGAGAAAGTAGAGTTCCTGGAATCCTATGTTGGTTTCATCAAGGAAGATGGCTATGATTATCCTTTTCTATCAAAGATTGATAAAATCAGGATTCTACCAAATATACTTAGGCTTCTACTTGCTAGTGAGAAAACTCTTCAGAAACTAGATGGTGTACCTATATCTGAGACAATAAAGAGATATGGTAGAGGGAAGATGAAACTTATCTTAGAAGTGTTTTCTAGGTCAATAACCACGGTTAACAATCTTGATAAAATATCTACAGGGGAGATGATTAGAGCTCAGAGGAACCTATATAGGGGTTCTAAACCAGTTGGTTACCCAAAGGGTGGTCTCAGAGCTGTACACGGGAAACTAGCATCTATTATTCATAGACTTGGTGGGAAAATATATTTATCTAAACCAATAACAAGAATTGAGATAGATGATAACAAGGTTCAAGGTGTGGTTGTTGGAGAAGGGTTTAAACCCTATGACATCATTATTTCTACTCTACCACCACAATACCTATTTAACCTAGTTGATGAAGAATTATTCCCCAAAGAATATACTAGAACTCTTAAAACCCTCACTGGTACTGGTAGCCTATGCGCCTACTATGCTCTAAAAGAGGTTAGACAAGACTTAATAGGTAAAACCTTTCATTTCATAGAACGAGACATAGGTGTAGATGGAAACGATGCCGTGGGGATGATAGATTTCATGACTGCTTCCCCTGAATCAAAGTTGTCGCCAAAAGATAGGTTCCTAGTTCAATCCTATATAATTTGTACTCCAGAGGAAGCCAAGGATAAATTAACTCTTGAGAAACTCAGAGAGATACTTGATAAAAACCTATCTATACTAATACCAAACTATGAGGAACACCTAGAATGGTCTATATACCCAGCGATCTGGCATCTAG
>CAZCPZ010000018.1:6652-12205 GCA_964499875.1 uncultured Thermoplasmatales archaeon
CCCAAGCCATTTATAATTACTCCCATTGAAAACCTCTATATCATAGGTGATGGAGTGAAAGCCCCTGGTATAGGATTCAACTGCGCAGTTAACTCAGCTAGACTACTAGAAGAGTATTTATCAAAAACCTAGGTTTTTCATGTAGAAAATTTTTTACAAATACTTTTAAAGTAGATGATGTTTCACAGGTAGATAAGCCTTATGAAGGAGAAGAAGCAGCCACCTAGCAGTGAAGACTACTTTGGTAAACTAACAATTAAACAACCTTATACTCGAAGACGTTTCTTCGCGGAACATATAAGAGGCTACATAGACTTGTTGAGACCCTTCACTTTAATGGCTCCATTTATTGTAGGTATGTCTATCATGGTTGCAAGCATGGTCTATAATCAAGCAGAGATTGAACCTGATTGGTGGGCAAAAGTAGGTCATGCTTCTCTAACCATAGCAATAGTTAATGCTGCTTCTAATGCCCTCAACCAAGCAGCTGATGAGGAGAGCGATAGAATCTCTAAACCCTATAGACCTATACCAAGAGGAGTAGTTGGAGCAGATGAAGCACAAAGCTTAGCATATATATTGTATCTATTTGCCTTATTGAGAGCTTTAACAGTTAATCAATGGTTTGGTCTACTCATATTCCTCATAATGGTTTTCACAGTTCTCTACTCACTACCACCTAGGATGAAGAAATTTCTCTTTATAAATCAAGTATGGATAGCTATACCCAGAGGATTACTAGGTATACTAGCTGCTTGGAGTGTATTTGGTTACCCGTTTCAGAGACTCCCATTGATAATAGGTGGATTAGCAACACTATTCCTAATAGGAGGTATGACCACTAAGGATATAGTGGATGCAAAAGCAGATAGCCTTGTTGGTGTGAAAACATTGGTTAATGTTTTCGGTGTACGACGAGCAGCATTGATATCTTTTCCCTTCCTCATACTCCCATTCATATTAATACCTGTATGTATAGATCTAGGTTTACTTGAAAGGTTTCTATGGCCCCTATCACTGTTAATGATCGGTTCCCTCATCATATTCTATTTGATGTTTATTGGTGATAGAGAGAGTGAAACCCTTGAGAATATCCACGCGTGGGCTGTAATGTATACAGTCTATATCTTCTACGCCTTAGGTTTCGCTGTTTTAACAATATTCCATGAGCCATTACAAGCAATACTATCACTATAGTATTAGAGGAGAGTGTAAACCACTAAAACTCAAAATCGTTATCTATCCTATCAAAAACCGATGATCTTAAAGTCTACTCTCTTTTAGATTTTTTATTCTCAAATATAAAATCATTTTCTTCAAAGAGAAGGGTTACCATTTCTTTGAGTCTCTATTATCATCGAGGAACCTAAGAAGAGTGGTAGTAAACGTCAGGTATACGTTGAGTCCTCTATAATCAATGGTAGGACTAGGAAGAGTCTCAAAAACTATGTTGATCATATACGGTGTAAACTGGTTACTCAGTATAGTGATGATTACTTGTTTATCACACCAAGTGAGGGGAAACCCTTCTCCAGGGCTTATCTCAGGAAGATTCTCTCTACTATGGGTAAGAAGGTTTACCCTGAGTATCAACCCTATTGTATGCGTCATTGGTGTGGTATCAGTATCCTGATTGATTCCTGGTTGACTGGGCACCCTGATCCACTGAGGCGTACTCAGAGGTTTCTTGGTCATGAGGAGAGAGGAACCACTGAGGGGTATATTACTCAAGGCTGAGAGTTTGTATCGACAATTCCCGTGTAATTGGCGTGGGTGGGTCCTCAAACGTCCTACTATGTGAGATGGGGGAAAACCCACCGAAATCAAAACAACCCCAGAAACCTTTGTTTCGAATGAAGAATAAGGAGAGAAGGAGAACGGATCTGCCGGGATTTGAACCCGGGTTAGAGGCTCCGGAGGCCTCTGTGATATCCAAGCTACACTACAGACCCAAAGTTAATTTAGATTTAATTGAGAATAAGGGCGTTTAATAAAAAAATTTGGCTCTTCCCGCTAAATCATCAAAGTAACCATGTGTCTACCTAGAGAAACAAATTCTTGCTCTCAAGAAAGGAATCCAAGAGTTTAATCGAACACGAGTTATACTTTTTATAACTCTATCCGATGAATCAAAGAGGTGAGCCAAAATTTTAAGGAATTTCTTAGGCTGAGGCAGATATCCTTTATTCCTTTTTAGTTGTTTTAAACTCAGTGTAACCACATTTACCGCAGCTTACTCTATCCTTATGCTCCGCCATGAATACTCCTTCACCACACCTTGGACAGTGTCTACGAAGCCTAACGATTTTTCCATCTTCTACTTTAAAGATTTCTCTTCCCTTCATATCTAAATCACTCCTTCTTCTCTGTTGCCTCTTTAGATTCTGCTGTTTCCTCAGATTCAACGTTTTCCTCTACCGATGTTTCCTCTTCTTTCTTTTCCCCTTTTTTCTCCTCTACTTCAACTGGGTTTCTCTTAAGTATATATTCTTGTTCCACTTCCTCTGCCTTCTTCCTAGAAGTGTATATTTTTGCGTATCCTTTGCTTTGATGGACACCGAATACTGGGTATATCTTTTGTACTATAACTGCTTCTTTCTCGGCGTTTAATTTCTCAGCTAACTCTGTTCTAACAAGTTCTCTGTTTGGTGTCCCTTCATTCTCGTGATGTATTATGAAGTGTATTTCCCTACGGTTAAAGAAAGGGTTGTTTCTCTCAGATATAATCTCTATTTCCATGGTTATCACATCTCTGCTAGTACCTCTCTTACTTTTCTCTTAGTTTCCTCATCTGGGGTAACAAGTACGACCCCTTTATCCGGCAATCCATATATTATAGTTACGTCTCTCGGGGCTAGATATATAGCTGGTAGGGCAGATAAATCTTCTTCTCCATCTATCTCAATACGGATATTCCTATCTTTCCTCATATATATCTCTTTGATGACGTTCCACAACTCCTCAGTAATAACTCCCGGGGGGTTATTGATCCTTATAGTTTTATCTCCATAACTTTCTATGATTCTTCTTATACTCATGGAGACTTCTTCTCTTTTTGTCTTATAATCAACTATGCAGAAAAGAGGTCTAAAACCTAATTCTATGATAGTAGCTGTGATATGATCTCCAATTGTAACTATCTCCCCTATTTTTTCTAGTTTATCTATTAACTCCTCTCCATCCTCAACCAGGTATCCAAGGGGTTGTTTGAGGTTCTCTCTCAGTTTCTCTGGTAAAACATATTTAATAGTATTCATTGAACCTTCAAAGCATATCTACCAGGTTTCTTTATATTCATCTTCTGTGCAATCTGTGAGTTCTCTGGATCCCTTATTATAACATATCCACGCCATCGTTTAGAAGTTGGTATAGCACATTGTGGGCATATCTTTTCCTCTGTAAGTTGATGACAGTTTTTACAGGCATACAGTATTTTCATTTCTTACCCTTCTTCTTTTTCTTAGAGGTTTTTCCCTCTTTTTTCTCTCCTTTCTTCTCTTTCTCTTCTTCCTCTAACCATTCGTAGGCTCCTAATGTAGGTTGTCTCATTGTTAAACCAATCTTGCTTTCTCTAGCAGATAATTCATTGAGGCTAACAGCAACAATACGTGCTCGAACAGCATCTCCAACTTTAAGTTTTCTCTTCTTCTCTTTACCAACTATTATTTCATTCTCAGTATCAATTTCAACATAATCATTCATTATCTGACTCATATGTACTAATGCATCCATCGGACCAATGTGGCAGAATGCTCCAAATTCAACGATCTCACAGACGATTCCATTTACTATCTCCTGCATCTCAGGTTTAAATGTTAAGGCTTCAAACTCTACTCTCTGATACATCGCTCCGTCTCCATGGATTATTATTCCATCTCCAATGGGCTTAATATTCTGTGTTACCACTATCAACCCATGGTTTTTACGGATTGTTCCCTCGAAGGTTTGCTGCACTATTTCTTCTATGACCTTGTTGAGATCCTCTCCAAATCTTTCAGGGAGTATACGAATTGTATCCTCTAACTTAACTATGCGATACATTATAGATCACTACTCAAGAGTAAATTCTGTGGAATACAGTTTCCACTTATATGTTTTTTGAATGATATTTTAACTAAAGACAAGGATAACAGGTAGGAATACTAATGATACTATAGACATCAGCTTTATAAGTATGTTTAGAGATGGACCAGATGTATCCTTACATGGATCTCCAACAGTGTCTCCAATCACAGCTGCTTTGTGAGCATCTGATCCCTTTCCACCTAGATAACCTGATTCAATATATTTCTTAGCGTTATCCCATGACCCACCGGCATTTGCAAGGTATACTGCTAGTAGGAACCCTGCTGATATTGAACCTATGAGTAATCCACCGAGACCTTTTGGTTTAAGCACTACTCCCACTACTATAGGTGATACAACTGCTAGTAAGCTTGGTATAATCATTTCTCTTAGAGCCCTATTAGTACTAATCTTCACACATCTCGCATAATCAGGTTTTCTATTGGATTCTAATAGTTTAAACTCTCTAAACTGGTATCTAACCTCCTCTACCATTGCGAATGCTGCTCTACCAACAGCACCTAGTGTAAGCGCAGTGAATACAAAAGGTAGCATCGCTCCAATGAAGATACCAGATACAACATATGGATCTCCAAGAGTGAGTTCAAGTGGTTGACCTGTAAGTGTCTCTGCTGATTTAATGTAAGTAAATATTAACGCTAATGCAGTGATAGCTGCGGAACCAATAGCGAAACCTTTCCCCATTGCAGCTGTAGTATTACCAACAGCATCCAGCTGCTCTGTCCTCTCTCTGACCTCCTTTCCCATACCAGCCATCTCCGCTATTCCCTGTGCATTATCAGCTACTGGTCCATAACAATCTGTTGCAAGACTAACACCTAGAATGCTAAGCATACCCACCGCGGAGATAGCTACACCATAGAAGTCAGCAAAGAAGTAAGCGAGGAGCATAGCTCCAACAACAGCTATGATAGGTATAATAGTACTTATCATACCATTTACCATACCCTGTATTATAACTGTAGCTGGACCAGTTTTAGCAGACTCTGCTATATCTTGAGCTGGTTTATTCTTCTCGGAAGTAAAGTACTCTGTACTTAAACCTATGATGAGTCCAGCTATCAATCCAGCTAGCATCGCATAAAATGGGTTTAGCGTTTTAACACTATACCAGGTGATCACTCCAGCAAATATAGCGGTGAGTATAGTTGCTAGAAACAAGGAGTTTCTAAGAACTTGGTATACATTACTGCTTTTACCACCAAGTACTAGGAAGGTGCCTATTAGTGATGCAATTATACCCATTGCTGCAATACCTAGTGGTAGAAATACAGCGTTTTCAACTGGTGATAACCCGCTGGCGACAGTAGCAAGAGCCATAGTTGCAATAATGGAGTCAACATATGATTCAAATAAATCTGCACCCATGCCAGCGACATCACCAACATTATCTCCTACTTGATCAGCTATAACCGCAGGGTTCCTGGGATCGTCTTCCGGTATACCCGCTTCAACCTTTCCAACGAG
>CAZCPZ010000019.1:0-8429 GCA_964499875.1 uncultured Thermoplasmatales archaeon
CATGCCAGTATCAGTTGAACAAGCACAGTGTACTAGATTCGATGGACCACCAAGAGTCATAGCACTAGGATTCCAAGTTAGGAATGGTAAACTCACAGACCCAGTTGATCTCTTCAAAGACCCAGCTTTTGATAGAATCAGAGCAGAAGCTCTGCATATAACAGAGTATATGCGTCAACATGGACCCTTTGAACCACATAGGCTACCAATGGAAGATATGGAGTATACCACTCTACCTAAGGTTATGAAGAAACTAGGTAATAGGTTCAAAAAAATTAAATAAAGAAAACCTTCATCCCTTATATTTAAATACTAGTAGTTTATTCGAAAACTCTACCCTTAGAGAGGAGTTAAATAATGGCAAGGATACATGCTAGGCGAAGAGGTAGATCTGGTTCCACTAAAAGATTTGATAGAACAAGGCATCCAGAGTGGAGTGCACTTAGACCTAGAGAGGTTGAAGCTAAGATCATAGAGTTAGCAAAAGCAGGCAAATCTACTAGTGAGATCGGCATGATACTAAGGGATCAATACGCTGTCCCAGATGTAAAGATAGCTACTGGTAAAAAAATCTCTCAGATACTAAAAGAGAATAATCTTCTACCCGAGATACCGGAGGATCTAAGGAATCTAATGAAACGAGCACTAAAAATCAGGAATCACCTTGAGAAACATAAGAAGGATTTCACTAATAAAAGGAATTTACAACTCACTGAGTCGAAGATTCGTAGATTAACAAAGTATTATCACTCTATTGGTAGACTTCCAGAGGGTTGGAAGTATACACCAGAGCAAGCAAGATTAATGTTCGAGTAAACCAAACCCCTCTATGGTAGATTCTATGAATTCAAAGTTACAGTCATTGTTAGATAGAGCAGTTAGGTGGATACAGAGCAGTGATGTTGATAGAATCAGGATTGTTTCCCACTATGATACTGATGGTATAACAGCAGCAGCTATACTCTCGATAGCATTGTATAGAGAAGGTTTCAACTTCCATGTATCTCTAATGAGAAACCCTTTTACCCAGGGTCTTGAGAGAGTTAAAGAGGAGGGTAACGAGTTTATCATTTTCTCAGACATGGGTAGTGGACAACTACCGATCATAAAGGATATGAGTGGTAGAATAATAATATTGGATCACCATCAACCACTAAAAGATCTCGCAATACCAGATAACATCTTGGAGATAAACTCTAATCTATGCAACCTCAAAGGAGACTCAGAGGCTTGTGGAGCAACACTAAGCTATGTTTTTGCTACTAGTTTGAATAAAGAAAACGGTGACCTCGCTCCACTAGCAATCACGGGTTTCACAGGAGATAAACAATATATAGGCGGAGTAAAAGGTTTAAATAAAACCATTTTAGAGGAAGCAATTAATTCTAATCTAGTTACCAAGGAAATAGGGATTAAAACCCCTGGTGAAACCGTAGAGGATATACTATATTACACGGTAGATCCCTATTACCCTGGTATCTCTGGGAATAAAGATGGTATAAAACATTTTTTGAAACACTTAGGTATCGATTCATCTAAACCTATAGATACTCTAACAATATTTGAGAAGAAGAAACTCTTCTCAGCTCTACTACTATTACTGATAAAAACGGGTAACACCACTCCTATTATACTAGACACCATTATCAGGGAGCGTTACCACTCAACTATGACTCACGGGGAGATAGAATACTATGCCGACCTATTAGATGCATGTGGTAAAGGAGAGCAGAGAGACCTAGCTTTTGCAACCTGTCTTGGAGATGAGGAGGCCTACGGAGAGGCTACTTTATTTTATCGCAGCTACACCCAACTTCTCTTAGATGAACTACAAGAATTAGAAGTAAGAGGAGCTAAGGAGAAGAAACACTATAGATACTTCTACAGCAAGGAATCCTCTAGAAGCGGAGTAGTAGCAGGTATAGCTGTAAACTATTTATTCGATGATAGAAAACCATTGATCTCCCTAGTTGAACATAAGGATGAACTACATGTATCCAGTAGAGGTAACCAGAGACTAGTTGACAAGGGTTTAAACCTAGGTGAAGCAATGCGTCTAGTGGCTAATAAACTAGGAGGGCAGGGAGGTGGACATAGGGTAGCTGCTGGAGCAACTATTCCACTGGAGAAAAAAGAATTATTCCTAGAGGAGCTAGATAAGGTGATAGGTGATCAACTAAAATGAAGGAGGTTATATGAGGATAAAATGTGAGTTAATACTAGACTTCAAGGATGAGAAGCAAGCAGAGAATATTTACCAAGCAGTTAACCTAGATGACAAAGGTTTCATTGATTCTCATGTAGAGGGAAACAAGATTATAGCGTACATAGAGAGTAAAACAATACCCTCTCTACTCCACACACTAGATGACTACTTAGCATGCTTATCAATAGCA
The DNA here is from genome assembly GCA_964499875.1 of uncultured Thermoplasmatales archaeon. Lineage (GTDB taxonomy): Archaea > Thermoplasmatota > E2 > DHVEG-1 > DHVEG-1 > B44-G15. The sequence continues at coordinate 2,397 of CAZCPZ010000019.1, forward strand.
GAGAAGATATCTAGGAGAGGAGAGATGACGTAGATAACCATCTACTTGAGTCTAGGTTAACTGTTCGCATAAAAACTAGTTCACCTAAAAACCCTATACAAGGATTTCACTCCTCTAATCCTAATAATCAATGGGTTAGACCAAGTACTCATTAAACCATTATCATCCCTAGCTCTAACCTTCACAACATATCTACCCATTTTAGCCCAACTATGAGATACCTCTATTGTTGCATTAGCATCATAGGGTCCAATCCAACCAGTATTAGTGTTATCACCCCAATCAACATAATAATACATGTTGTCTCCATCAGGATCTACACTATAAACCTTGAAACCATAGTTTCTACCTACTCTACCATGACTTGGTCCTCTGATAACTGGTTTCTCAGGTGGCTTAGAAAACCTTTCTCTTATATTAAGCATAGGATCCCCAAATAATTGATACTCCATGGTTACTAGGTAATCTGTACTAGTTGGATCCACAGGTATATAGATGTTTAACGCTTGACTCCACATCTCTCCTACTGTTGATGCTCCATCTGCATAGGCTTTGAATAAATCTATTTGCATCTCACCATTTAAACCATCCACTGCTCTCTCACCGATGTAGCTGAAACTTATATGCGTGGGACCAAAAACAGCTACCCCTCCACCATCTCGCTGGGAGAGTAGAGACCAACAGAAGCAGTTTTCATCCAATGTATACCTACCAACATTACATGCTCCAACTACTACCACTGGTAGTTTACCATGGTTTGATAGTGTTTCTATATGAGTAGTATTATAACCACTAGGTGGAGGGAGTTTTATACCCCCTGTTGAGGGAGGATATGTAAACCAAGTCTTTGTATCACCGTGACCTGAGAAGTCAATGAATCCTGCTCCACTCTCTATAGCCTCATTAATCCCAGTAGGGTCATCAAGTTTCTTATTTGATACCCAGAGTTTTTTCGCTGTGAATCCCCTCATAACCTCTATAATCCTACTATTAACAAGCTCTCCCTCATTTATATCGGATTCATCAATTGGAGGTGGAACAGTGTTTCCACCACATAGAATAATGTTTCTAAACCAATCTTGATTATAAGACTCGTTCTCCTCATAAGATATAATCTTATCCACTACAACCTCTAACTCTTCCTCATCATTACAAGTAATTCTACCAACATGGATATCTGGGTATAGATCCATTTCATCATAACTTCCATACCAGTTGTATTCACCGAAAACATTATTGTTATTGGTATCCCATGTTTGAAACACTAGTTCTTCGTCATATAAGTCAGCATAGTATAGATCTGATGCAAAACTTATAGTATACCCATTTGTATAGACATGAGCGAATCTAACAGGAAACAATTTGCTTCCACCTACTAATAAAACACTTGTTACACCCCAGTTATCCACTGCTTCTTTGATAAAGTATTTAATCCTCTCTGGTTTATCTCTACCAAGAACATGGAAATAAGTGTTATCATAGATTTCCTCTAGTTTCACTAGTTTAACCTTGATACCTCTATGGATTCTATGTTCAACTAGTGGTTGAAGTTCATCCTCAAATTCAGATGGTGTTAGCATTAGTAGCTGATAAATCGTTTCACTCCTATTGTTAACAGTGGTTTCATATTCAATTCTAATCTTAATAGAATCCACCCATTCTATAAATCCTAGATGATAATGAAGTGGATATAACCGTATCTTCAATATAATACCTCTCTCATCATTATGGATACCATATCCTATATCGTATTGAAGCCATGTATCAACCATGGTTTCCTCTCCATCTCCCACCATCCCCTCCTTCATCTTTATACCCGTAACAGCAATGGGTGGGGTGACCAAGGGTTTGCCTTGTAGTTTTTCTCTATGTAAACCCATTGGTATACAAATTACTCTTGTTATCCTTGTCTCAACTGGGAAGAAGAAGGTATCCACTCTTATTGGTAGAATAAAACTGTTCTCTCTTAGAAGCAGCTTGTTGGTTCCATTGAGATGGATAAATAAACCTTCTTTGGTTTCCATAAATAAGGGTTTAGAGAATAGATATGTTTTCTCTAATACTCCTACTTTTCTCTCCGCTTCTACTCCACTTAGTAGTATAACTATTACTATGGGGATTACTAGGCGTTTCTTCATTTAAAACCTCTCTTAAAAGAAGAGGAGGAGGTGGAGGAGTTCTCTAATTGTTAACCTATGCTGGATAACCTCCTCCACTAGAGAGAGAAGGCATTTACTCTTCGGCATACTCACTGGTAAGGGGTCACTCCAACTACTCTCAGCTCCATGTACATCTTTTGCTTTCACTCTCACATCATATGTACCCCAAGTTGTCCATACGTGAGAAGCTGATACAGTGGAACCAGATGTAAATGGGCCTATCCAACCACTAGTTGTTCCATCACCCCAATCAAACATATAGTATACTTTATCATCATCTGGATCAGTTGTTCTACTATAGTATGTATAACTCTTACCTACTCTTCCATTCATCTCTCCACTAGGACGATCTGGTTTATCTGGTGGATGATTCTCTCCACTAGTAATCGTTACTATCAATGTGGGTGAGAAATCACTTCTAGCCCCATTGATATCCTCCGCTTTAACTTGTAATGGATAAGTTCCAGGTGTATCAAAGGTTATCCTAAACTCCACTGTTGCACCAGATGTATGATAAGGTGTCCAGTAATCTATAACGTTATCACCATCTATATCCCAACCATATCTTATATCATCTCCATCTGGATCCACTGAACTAGTAGTGTATCGATACTCTACTCCTACTACACCACTAGTTGGACCACTAGGTCTACTCGGTGTACTCGGTGGGTTATTGGTGGATGTTATAGTGACATTAAGTGGTAGAGAGAAGTTGCTTTGCAAACCATTTATATCCTCCGCTTTAACTTTGACATGGTATACTCCACTGCTGCTCCAAGAATGATCGCAGCTAACAACTGTACTAGATGGATAGTAACCAGTCCATTCATCAACAATGTTATCTCCATTCCAATCCCAGCCATACCTTATTAGATCATCATCTGGATCAACAGAGCTAGTAGTATAGGTATAGATTTCTCCTGCTACACCACTTGTTGGACCACTAGGTCTATTTGGTCTATTAGGTGGTCTATTCTCAGGTGTAATCTTTATAAGCCAAGCATCATACCACCCGTGACCATAAGAACTTGTATACCCAGTGATTATATAACCATCATCACTAGTTACTCCTACATATCTACCCTCGTCACTAGCGGTTCCACCAAAAGTTAGATTCCATTTCTCCACACCACTATCATCGATTCCTATAAACCATACATCACTACTACCCATACCATAGGATGTAGTCCACCCAACCACTATGTATCCATCACTGGTTTCTCTAATCATCGTACCATAATCATAATTTACTCCACCAAATGTTTTATTCCACAACTCATTACCACTACCATCAACTCTTATAACCCATAGATCATAGCTACCAGCGACACCATATGATTGAGTATAGCCGGTTACTATGAAACCATTATCACTAGTTACATCAACACCCCATCCTTCTTCATCCCCAGTGTTACCAAATGTTTTATTCCACAACTCATTACCACTACCATCAATCTTTACAAGCCATGCATCTCTACCACCAGCTCCATATGAGGAGGTACATCCAACAATTACATAACCATTATCACTAGTCTCTTTAACCATGAAACCGTATTCTACACTTACTCCACCAAATGTTTTATTCCACAGCTCGTTACCATATTGATCCGTCTTGATAACCCATATGTCTCTGCTACCAGCTCCATAGGATAAGGTTTCACCTACTATTATATATCCACCATCACTTGTCCCCTCAATCCATCTACCCTTATCTATATTGCTACCACCAAATGTTTTATTCCAAAGCATGTTACCACTAGTATCAATCTTAACCATCCATACATCTACGCTACCTGCTCCATAACTACTAGTCTCCCCTATAATCATGTATCCACCAGTTGCCTCCGTTATACAGTGAAATGTTTCATCGCCACTTCCACCAAATGTTTTATTCCAAACCTCTTCTCCACTGGTATCTGTTTTAATAAGCCAACCATCGGATCCACCGCAACCAAATGACTTAGTGAAACCTACAATCAGGTAACCATCGGTTGATTGATAACAATTTAGTCCCCAATCCCAATCTGATCCACCAAATGTTTTATTCCACTCCTCATGTGGTGGTAACGTAGCTACTACTGTATCCCTAGTGATATAGGTGGTCCAAGTATAGCTTAAACCACTACTCGCTAAGCTAACTATTAGGATCATTATTAAACCAAAAACCATGGTTTCACCATGGAAACCTTTTCTCATTTTTTTCAATACCTCCCAATTTTTCATTAATATAAAATCCATGTTTCTATAAATAAGTCTTCCGATGAAACAATAAAAAGAAAAAGAGGAGGTTATGGTAGAATATCTAATAGAATTCTCTGCATTATCGGTGGTAGTAGTGTTAACCAGTGATATTGTTTTGGCATCGCTACTGGTAGTGGGTCACTCCACTCACTTTCCATTCCATGTGTATCCTTGGCTTTTACTCTAATCTCATAGTTACCCTTGTTACTCCAGCTATGGGATGCTGATACTATGTCTCCACTACTGTATGGTCCAAGCCAATCAGAATAACTACCATCTCCCCAACTGAATTTGTAGTAGATTTGATCACCATCTGGGTCTGTGGTAGTAGCTGTATAAGTATAACTCACTCCTACTCTACCACTTGTTGGTCCACTGGGTTTACCAGGCTTATTTGGTGGGTGGTTACCTGTTGTTATCGTTACTGTTAATGGTGGTGAGAAATCACTCTGTGCCCCATCTTCATCCTCTGCTTTAACTTTTACATGATATGTACCAGGAGTACTCCAAGAATGAGTTATACTAATGGTTTCACCTGAAGCATAGTAACCAGTCCATTCATCAATAGTGCCATCACCATTCCAATCCCAGCCATACCTTATATTATCTCCATCTGGATCTGTTGTACTAGTTGTATAAGTATATGCCATTCCTATGCTTCCACTTGTTGGTCCACTAGGTCTATTAGGTTGATTCGGTGGGTTGTTTGCTCCTGTTATGATTACTTGTTTGGGTGGTGAGTAGCTACTTTGTGCTCCATGAGTATCTTCTGCTTTAACCCTCAGATAATATATTCCTGGGCTACGGAAGGTTATGATAACTTGATGTATTGCTCCTGATGGATAGTAATTAGACCAGTAATCTACGATTCCATCACTATCACAGTCCCAGCCGTACCTTATGTTATCTCCATCTGGGTCTGTTGTTGTAGTAGTGTAGGTTAGTGGTTCATTGACTTCACCTGTATCCGGTCCCATAGGTTGAGCTGGCGTATTTGGTGGGTGGTTTGCTGTTATTGTTACTCTTAGTGGTGGTGAGAAACTGCTTTGTGCCCCATGAGTGTCTTCTGCTTTAACTTTAACTTGGTATGTTCCCGGTGTGCTCCAGGAGTGAGTTGTGGAGACTGGTGTACCGGATGGATAGTAGGTTGTCCACTCATCAACAACATCATCACCATTCCAATCCCAGCCGTACCTTATGTTATCTCCATCTGGATCTGTTGCAGTAGTAGTATATGTATAGGTTTCTCCTATGCTTCCACTTGTTGGTCCACTAGGTCTACTAGGTTGATTTGGTGGGTTATTCTCTGATGCAACCTTTATAAGCCAAACATCATAGGAACCTGCTCCATATGATTCTGTGTACCCTACTATTATGTATCCTCCGTCATTGGTTTGTTGAACACAACGACCAACATCTGTATTTGTTCCTCCATATGTTTTGTTCCATATTTCATTTCCATTACTATCTGTTTTTATAAGCCAAACATCATAGTTTCCTGCTCCATATGAATTTGTCCATCCTGTTATTATATACCCGCCATCAGTAGTCTGCTGAATATAACGACCTTGATCATGGTTTGTTCCTCCATATGTTTTGTTCCATATTTCATTTCCATTACTATCTGTTTTTA
>CAZCPZ010000019.1:8529-11971 GCA_964499875.1 uncultured Thermoplasmatales archaeon
ATTTCCATTACTATCTGTTTTTATAAGCCAAACATCATAGTTTCCTGCTCCATATATATCTCCTACTATTATGTATCCTCCGTCATTGGTTTGCTGAACACAAGTACTCAGATCCTCCCCTGTTCCTCCATATGTTTTGTTCCATATTTCATTTCCATTACTATCTGTTTTAATAAGCCAAACATCACTATCGCCTGCTCCATATGAATTTGTCCATCCTACTATTATGTATCCTCCGTCATTGGTTTGTTGAACACAACGACCAACATCTGTATTTGTTCCTCCATATGTTTTGTTCCATATTTCATTTCCATTACTATCTGTTTTTATAAGCCAAACATCATAGTTTCCTGCTCCATATGATTCTGTGCACCCTACTATTATGTATCCTCCGTCATTGGTTTGCTGAACAAAAGAACCCCCATCATAGCTTGTCCCTCCAAATGTTTTATTCCATTCCTCTGGTGGGGGACCACTATATGTTGTTGTGCTACTGGTAATAACTATATTCTTGTAGTTCTTGTTTTCCTCTATTAAACCAACTGTACCAGTAGCTCCTATAAAACATATCACTACTCCTAGGGCTAGTAGTTTCAAAACTATTTTATTCACCTCTCTCTTGCCTCCCGAAAGTTTGCTAAATAAAAAATGTTTATTCTATTAAATAAAGATTACGGTATACGATTTTTTTCTCATGAAAAAACTAGTTTTAAGGTAGATATAGTTGTTTCTAGTTTCCCATTATTTTGGTATGGGTTTTTTAGAAAAAACTTTAAGCAAGGATTATCATCATACCCGCTTGAGATGGCGAAACGTAGAAGAGAAACAGGTGAGGAGGAAGACATAGGTTTCCGTATACCAAAGTTTGATGAAGAAAAATTTATTAGAGTTGAGAAGGAGAAGATTAAAACAACTTTTCTAGCTTTCACCTTCGGAATAATAGTATCTCTTATATCCTTTGGCTTCTGGGTTCTACTAAAAGATAATAGTTATAGATGGTTACTAGTACTACTCTTTGGTTTATTCACTGCTTCTTGGTTAAAATATCTCTTTCTACGACTAAAAATAAAACTTGAGGATATAGAGAAAAAAAGCATGCTAGGGGTATACTCAACTTATTTCTTCACATGGCTACTGATACTCATACTACTAGTAAATCCTCCTTTCTATGATGATACACCACCAAATGTAGAAGTAGTTACTCTACCAAGTATGCAGGAACCAGGTGGAACTGTAGAGATAGTTGCTAGAGTAACAGATAACGCTGGTATCAAGAATATAACATTAACAATAACAACCCATAATGGCTCCAAGATACCAGCTCAGTATTCATTCAACAACACTATACTGAGATACACCTTCCATGGACCAACAAATATCAATGGCGTGGTAAACTATACCTATGAGCTTAGAGTAGTAGATGTAAATAACCTCGTTACTATAAGGAATGGTTCCTTCTACTATAGTAGCAATGCCCTTTCTATAACCTCCTCTAAACTAGATAATCTAAAGAGTGGAGATATAATATCTATAAGAGCAGATCCGAGGATATCTCCATGGAATTTTAGAGTATACTATAAACTAGATAATGACTCAGAGATAAATGTTAACCGTAAGGATCCAAATGATAAAGAGCATTATATAACAACACCAGAGTATGAAGGTTGGAATCCATCTAGAAACTATACTCTTAGATTACACGCTGAGGTCAGATACTACTTTGAAAACCTACCATTAGAGTTCTCAAACATTGTTGTTGACTCTACTCTCTATAATGTTTCAACTAGTGATGATACTAACATTGGTACTTCTCCACCACTAGTTGAATACAACTATACATTGGAGATGATGGGTAAGAAACAGCTTCCTAATACACTCAACTATAAGCTTCCACATCCAACGATGATAATGGTACCAGGTTTCCAATTAATCCTAATGTTACCTGTCATTATACTCGTAGCTCTCATCTTTAAATACAGGAAGAATAATAGGAAGACTTAGATGATACCACTCTACTCTAGGAAACTAAAAGAAGATTTTAAACCAAAGAAACGATCGTTATCTAAACCTATCCGGTGTTGGTCAGAGAAGGATGTTTTAGATGATAAACCATCTAGAGCCTATGTTATAATACTATACACTAGAGGCTGTAGTTGGGCTCATGAAAGCGGTTGCAGTATGTGCGGCTACTTCAATGACTCAGCATGGCAAGAGATACCATGGGAGAAACTAGTTGAACAATTCAAAAATGCTCTACGAAACTATAGTGATGAACCTATACTCAAGATATTCACATCTGGTAGCTTCCTAGATGATAAAGAAATCCCATCGAAGGTTAGAGAGAAGATAATAGATATGATACCTAGGAGTGTAAGGAAACTCATAGTAGAGTCTAGACCAGAGTATATAACCAATGATACCCTAAGTTATCTCAAAAACAGTGTTAGAGGGAGAATACTTGAGATTGGAGTAGGCTTAGAGACCTCTAGTGATGAGATTAGAGAGAAAGCTATCAACAAAGGGTTCACATTCAAAGAATACACAGAATCTGTTAAACTAATAAGAGAGTATGGTTTCAAACTCAAAACATATATACTAGTTAAACCACCCTTCCTAACAGAGAAGGAGAGTATAGAGGATGCCATTAGAAGTGTTCGAGAGATAAAGAATATAACGGATACAATCTCTTTTAACCCCGTAAATGTTCAGAGGAGAACCATCGTAGAGTACCTATGGAGGAATTATAGGTATAGACCACCATGGCTATGGAGTATAATAGAGATTCTAAAAGAGAGTAAGAGAATAGTATCAAAAGTTAGACTACAATGTGATATAGTAGCAGGTGGAACAAGTAGAGGAGCACATAACTGTTTTAGATGCGATAAAAAAGTGTTAGAATCTATAGCGGATTTCTCTATCAACCAAGACTCAACGGTTTTTGGTGACCTAGAATGCCCTTGTATAGACTTGTGGAGGGAACACCTTGAAATGGAACCCCTATTATTTGATGCACTACCAGACTACCCATAGAGGGTGTTGAAACCATGGATAAGGTTGAAAACGATGAGATGATAGTATTAGTAGATGAGAAGAATAGGAAATATCTTATCAACACTGGTTGGAGTGAGAGGAAGATAAAAGGTATAGGGGTTTTAGATCCAACTATACTAATAGGTAAACCATATGGTGGAGAGATTAGTATAGGTAACAAGAGATTCTGGGTGTTTAAACCCTCTTTGATGGATAAACTCCAAGGGTTGAAGAGGAAAGCGCAGATTATAATACCTAAGGATATTGGTGTTATACTAGTGAATTGTAGTATTGAATCTGGTCAAACCATACTAGAGGGTGGTATAGGCTCAGGTTCCCTAACCATTGCTCTAGCAAACGCTGTAGCACCAACAGGAAAGGTTATATCATATGATATAAGAGAGGATTTCAT
>CAZCPZ010000020.1:0-11942 GCA_964499875.1 uncultured Thermoplasmatales archaeon
ATTCATTTGGTATGAATATATTCCCTAGTCTATTGATTCCTTTTCTATGTAACTCTACATCATCTGCCATGAATGTCCCATGGTAGTAGGGTTTCCATAGTCGAGCTAGGTCATGGTCAAGGGTACCGGTAGTTGTTATCACTACATCAAAGTATCCTCGTTTAAGTAACGCTACTATCACTCCTCTTACACCAGTTGCACATATACAGGCAGGGAAGGAGAAGAAGTTTTTACACTCCTTATCCTTAATCATTTCTTCTAGTATCGCTACTCCCTCTGCTACCTTTTTAGCAGTGAAACCCCCGGATTTATTGAAGGATGATACAATTTGAGATACAGTCATACCCTCTGTTATCTTGATATCCTCAACTATTCTTCTCATCGATACATCAACTCTATCTTTATGATAATGCAAAAGCACCGTATCCCACACATGCTTCACTTTCAGGTGATACATCATAGGAGGTTCCATATTTAAGTAGCTCTACTTTTGAACAACCAAGTTTCCTAGCTGCTTGTAGCAACGCTGCAACTGGTCCATAACCACACATGGAGACATCTTCTCTATAAACCGTCTTTATCAATGCATCAGGATCTAGTTTCTCTATGTGTTGAATAACTAGTTTATCTCTCTCCCTAACATATTCATCTACTCTAATACCTCTAGGTGGAGTTCTACCATAAGCTGCTCCTTCATGAGAGAAGTCACTGCTTGCTATAATTATTATCCTTCTATCTTCCTCTCTTATCGCTTCTGCTATTTGATCACCTACCTCTTTAGAGGTTTCTAAATCCTGCATAGCCATAGCTATTGGTATTATTGAGAAGGAATCGGGTTTCTTTATGTACTGTAGGAATGGTAGCTGTACCTCTATACTATTCTCCGATATAGAATGTGCTATTTCATCTAGATCGATTATACCTCCCTTAAGTTTCTCAGCAAGAGGTTTATCAATAGGAGTTATTCCAAGGGGAGTCTCCCAGGCATCTCTTGGCTCCATTGATACACCTGATCCTATCCCCCTATGATTAGGTCCAAGGATTATGAACACATCAGCAAATCCATCTGATGCTATTCGATGATAAGAGTAAGCTGCGATATAACCTGAGAACATGTATCCAGCGTGCGGTACTATGACACCTATGAGGTTTCCTCTTCTAGGGGATACATCTGGTTGAGAGCCAGGTCCCTTTTTAAAACATTCCTGGATTTCTCTTCTAAGACCCCTTTCTGTACCAGAGTAGAAGGAGCCTGCAACTGTTGCTTTTCTTATTTGCCGCGTAGGTCAATCACCTCAGGAACTGGTAATGAGGTTGTAGGCAATTAAACTTTATTCAAAAAATATTAAAAGCTTCCACAGTTTTTGTTAGTATGAGGAAGGAGTTCTATGGAAACGATTTGTCATATTGAGATTATAAGAGATGGATCAGAGTTTGTAGCAAGAGTACATCTAGCTGATGGGTCCTCTAGAGAGTATAGAAACGAGGTCTTTGAGGATACCTTAACGGAGATGGTTTTAGAGTTACAAGAGGAGTTAACTGACTAGGTAAAGAGAATCTATGTTCCACTTCTACTGATTAGGAATAAAGCCATTATAACAATGATTAAACCATACATTATGTATATTAGCATCTTCCTCTTCTTAACCATTGTTTGGAAACGTTGTTCACATTCCTTAGAGCAGAAACTCTCGGTTGTAGGGATAGCTTTTCCACATACTTGACAATGAGTATGAGGAGGGATAACACTACTATTCAATATACATCACTCCCTTCAAGTCCCTTATTTCTCTATAATTACCTTCATATCCTTCACGTTTATATGAAGTAGAGAGTGGATTGGAGTACCAGTATCCTCCTCCACATCTAGGGATACATTTCCTTTATCAAGAGCTACTATTACTGTTTTAACATTAACATTCATTCCCTTAAGTGCCTCTAGAATCGCTCTCAGGGTTCCACCTGTACTGAGGACATCATCTACTATAACTATTGTGTCACCAGTTTTTAATCCATTGATATACATTTTTGATTTGGAGTACCCTGTAACTTGTTTAACTTCTACCTCCCCTGGTAGTCCATAAGAGCGTTTCCTTATAATTGTAAATGGTTTTCCCGTTTTGATGGATATAGAAGTTGCTAGAGGTATACCCATTGCTTCCATGGTTACTATTTTATCAAAGGGTTCGTAATTCTCCAGTATTTTAATCATCTCACTTGTTATCTCTTCTAGTAACTCTGGTTTTATCTCTGGTATACCATCAGTGATGGGATGAATAACGTAGGGGTAATCCCCTCTCTTTATTATAGGTGCTTCTTTAAGAGTTTCTTCAAATATCTTCATTATATCTCCTCCGCTTCTATACATGCTTCCTCTAGATTAGGTATAAACTCATCTATAACCTTTTTTGTTACATGTGGCATAACTACTATCCTTATACTTGATAGATTAGTTATCTCACTTACACGCCATCCTCTTCTGTATAAACCCTCTATCACTCTAGAGGGGTTTTTGAAACGCACTCCGATTATATTCATAATGGGTTTTATAACAAGGGTTAATCCAAGGGTTGTTAACTTCTCTTCTAAGTATCTAGTTGTTTCCATGCATTGTTTGACAACCTCTCTATACCCCTTGTATCCAAGGTACCTAGTTACTGCATATGCAGCTGCTATTGGTCCACCTGGTCGAGTACCTAGTAAACCTGATTGTTTCCTAGTAGTTATACACGTTGCCTCAACACTAATGTTTTCCAACCATTCCCTGCTTCTAATAAGTAATATACCTAATGGTATAGTAGAGTAACCCATTTTATGGTAATCAATGGATAAACTACTTACACCTCCTAGTGAGAAATCAAATTCTGGTACATTATAGCCTAATTGTTTCAGGAATGGTATTACAAATCCACCGAAAGCTGCATCAACATGTAGAAATACTTGCTCATCTAAACATATCTCTGATAACTCTGGTATCGAGTCAATAACTCCGAGATCTGTTGACCCAGCTACTCCTACAACAGCTGCTGTGTTAGGTGTAATGAGTTTTTTAACAGTAGACGGGTTAATTGTGTACTCAGAGGTTAAATCAGCTGCTACTAACTTTAGATCCATTAGTGATGCTATTTTTTGAAAGGAGAAATGAGCATTCTTGGGTATTATAACTTCTCTTCTCTTCGAGAGAGTTTTAGCTATCCATATAGCCGTTATATTCCCCTCTGTTCCTCCGCTAACAACATGGCCAATTCCCTCTCTCGGTAGGTGCAGTAGCTTCGAAGTGAATTCAATGACTTTGTTCTCCATTTCCTTAGATCCAGGGAAGAGACCTGGGTCACCTAAGTTAGTATCTAAGAATTTAAGGTAAGCCTTCTTTGCAATTGGGTGAGGATCTGTGCACATTGATCCTAGTATTCTACCACTTGAGAAGGAATAGTCTTTCTTCTTGAATTCATCAACCTCGCCTAATATACTCTTCATTCTTTCTCTATCTAGGTTCATCTTATTGAGAGATTAGAGGTTTGTTTGAAAAACTTTAGGATCTGGAGGAAGATTTTAGTAGACCATCACCTTTTAATACCTCTTTTTGTATTTTGGTTTTATGATGGAAAAGGAAGAGAAGGGTGCTGAGGTGACTGAGGTTACTTCCTTTTTAAGGCTGCCTGTGTATACTAGAAATGGTGAATACGTGGGTCATGTTAGAAATGTCTTCATAGATCTAGATGAGAAGAGGATTAGTAGTCTATTGATTACTAATACTAATCCTAAATTCGTTGAGGGACAAGTAGATGTAGCTGTACCTTATAGATGGGTTAACGCTGTTGGGGATATAGTGATTTTATCATATTTCCCCGAGAAGGTTACTTATAAGAAGAAAGAACAGAAAGAAAACGAGGGAGAAACAGATATAGATATAATAAGCTGATACCTCCGGTGGTTCTCTCTAATTAAGGATTCACCAGAGAGATCAGAGGGAAACCATTTTATATAATAATGATTATATATTTTAATTCTGATGATGACATAGGGAAGAGAAAGTAGTAGAAGAACCCCCTTGGTCCCTAGGTGTATCAAAAAATAAATGGATGTACAGCAAGATTTAAATATAGTAAACATTAAAATAAATTCGGGTAAAGGTGAAAAAATATGGGAAAAATAATACGCCCAATTAAAATTGGGCTTCTAGTACTCCTAGTTATTGATTTAGTTTATATGATACCTGTATCAGCAGAGGATAATAGCACAGGTACATCAGATGGCTCTCGTTTTCCAGTATTCACCTTTAATTCCTATATAGATATAATCCCAGATACATCTCCTCTCAATGAACCTCTAACTATAGATCAATCTGTCAATGTCCCTATAACTATCCAGTACTCTACTGATGTACCACCAAACTTTTTAGGATTCCTTGGTTTACCGATCAGGAATTTGATACTATATGGTAGCATAGTTGCACCTAAACAGAAGATTACATTGGAAGTTATAAATAAACCAGAATGGGCAGATATAACTATATCGAATAAGGAGATACTCGTTGATATACCCGTCAAGGGTACTCCTTCTAAGAAGGAAACTACTTTGGCTTTATCACCCTACGAGGAAGCACCTGCTCAGCCATATACGATTACTATTAGAGCAAGTTGTGGGAAGATATGGAGAGTAAATGGATTCAATATATCTTATGATATAGTTTTTACTCCATCTTTTGTTCCCACAATCTCAATTACACCTGAGAATCCAACTAGGACAGTTGGTCCAAGGGAAATGATAAACTTTAAGATAACAGTTAAAAACGAGGCTAATAAGAAAGCTAGGGTTATACCAAGTATTGACACCAATGATTCTGCATGGAATCCTACTATAAATCCTCCTTTCCATGATATAGCTCCTGGTGACACAGCTACTTTTATATTCTCTGTTTATAGCCCTTATAATTTCGGTTGGCATAATGAGATAAAAACCTTTAAAATAGATTTCATAGCTCAAATCTTCCCTTTAAGAGAAGATGCACCTGTTGGAGGACCATATAGCATATATCTAAGGGTTAACAACTATGGTTTCTCACTTCCAGGGTTTGAACTGGTTATCTTCATGATAGTACTAGTTGGTGTAGCTTTTATCATGAAAAGAAGACACTAGATGCTCAATGAGGAAACATGGGGTTGAAGAAGTTGAGGTATACTAGGGTTATACTCCTATGTTACTTTTTAATTCTTTCAATTCCCTTGAACGTAGTAGCTTCTAGTAATGATAAATGGCATTGGGATGAGACAGCTGAGATTAACGCTTGGATAAATGGAGAGATCTCATCTATAAAACTCACTGAGTGGACTCCAATAAACATTACAATACTAGATGATTTCTTCCTAAACTGGGATGAGATAAGAGAGTTTAGACCAGAATGGTATCTTAAACTGTTTTGGCCTCTAAACCCCTTTCTACCTCAACCGATTCAGAGATTCCTCGGGTACACCTCTCTTAAACTAGAAGCAGAAATCGTAGATGGAAACCCTACAGGATGGCATGTGAAGGTTGAACCAACAACGATTGTGAAGACAACTAGTGGTATGAAACATCAAGTTACTTTAGAAGTTCAAACAGATGACTCTGCGATAGATTCCTCTGTCATCGCAGCTATAAAATGTACTAGGATAGATGCTCTTGGAGGAGAACTTGGTACAACATATATATATGTGCCTGTTAAAGCAGCTCCAACGAATTTCATAAGAATGAAAACTATTGGAGAGACAACAAAGTATGCTGGTTTAAAAACAATGGTATACTTTACTTTGGATGTAGTAAATGAGGGGTACTATAAAGATGTTTTTCAGTTTGAAATAGATGCAGAAAATGGTTTATTAGGTTTATTTAATGAACAAGCCATTGTAATTAAACCAGGTGAAACAAAGAGAGTTACACTAGGTATACTGACACCGGAGAAATTATTTGATATAGGTACAGCAAATAAGATAGATGTATATGTTAAATCATCTGGTAATTCAACAAGAACTCATATTGGTACATTAACTGTTATCACTCAAGGTTTCTATATAACTCCATTAGTCTGGATAGTGACTGGCTTCATATTATTCATATTATCCGTGATCATAGCGACATATCTATTTTACAGATTAAATGAATTCTCCGAATTAGTTAAACCATGGCTTATACCTGAAGAGAAGAAGTATCTAGAGTATCTGAAGAAGAATAAACCAGATGAGTATCATAAAGTATTAGATATGATGAGACAAGAGTATCAATCAGCTATGCTATGGTATAGAAGCTACTTTAAAACCCAAATCCTTAACTCAATTAAGAATAAACTAAGTTTAAGTAGATTGAGTTTGAAAACAAACACGGGAATAGAGAAGGATTCTACTAAGGAGCGGAGATTCACCATATCAATTGGGAAAATGAAGAAACAATAATAGTTCCATTAAAAGTATGGGAATAGGAAGCTACCTCTAAGAACCTTAGGAGATTTAAACAAGGGTTTCCATGGTAAAAAACTAACTTTAGGAGGAAATATGGGGGTTAAGGACTTGTTAATTCCAAATTTTTCAAAATTATTTTCTAAAGGAAGATTTTTCAGTGGAAACTAAAAATCGGGGAGCAAAAATAAGTAGGATAAATGAGAAACAATTTTTATACTCAAGGAGCAAATAAATATTATACAATTTTATTTATTAAAAATAAAAATATTTAAACTATGCTTGGTATTAAATTATAATCAAGATGAAAAGAAACCTGGTGAAAATTATAACAGTGAAGCACAGGGTTAAATCCAAAACGTGTTTAATAATTTTGATCATAGCTACAGCCTTCGTTCTCACAGGAACTCAAACTCTAGGGGTGGATACAAAAAAAGGTTTGCATCCCTTCCATCAATATATGGAGATAGAGTGTGATACATCGGTTTTTAATCAAACCTTTGACATTCATAAAGCAATCAATGTCCCAATAAAGATTGTCTACTGGACAGATATGAGAGGGAACTTATTATGGTGGATGAGTTACATCCCTGGACCCTTCTGGATGATTAAAAATAAAATACTTTTTGGTAGAAGAATGCCTCAGCAATTTATATACCTCAATATAACAGATAAACCTGAGTGGGCTGATGTCAGGATACTACAACCTGTAGTACCAATGGATATACCAACAGTGGATATATCCGATGGATATGAAGCCATTCCTCAAGGAAAGAATAGAGTAGTTTTTAATTCAAGTATAATTATATCACCTCTAGAGGAAGCTCCTTCTAAACCCTACACGATTGGTATAAGGATTAGATGCCCCGAGATGGGGTTATTTGAGGAAGCTTTTTTTGAGAAAAAAATAACCTTCAGACCAAGGTTTCTACCTAAGATACAGATTAAACCAGTAGATCCTATTCAGATAGCTTTACCTCATGAAGCAGTGAACTTCAAGATAATAGTTGAAAACTATGCTAATAAGAAGATGAGGATACAACCAGATTTAGGGAATATATCAACGGAGTGGAAACCAACAATTAACCCACCTTTCCTAGATATACCACCGGGAGGAAAAGGAGTATTCTACTTATCCATGTTTACACCTTATGATTTCGGTTGGCATGATACAACGAAAACCTTTAAAATTAGTTTCACAGCAACATCCTTCCCAATAAACAATAACAGTGTAACCACTGGACCTTATCAGGTAACTTTAACAGTGAACAATTATGGTTTTTCCCTACCGGGTTTCGAGTACCTTGGTTTAATAATAGCTTTGATACTAGTATCATCTATGATGAAAAGGAAGAAGGTGAGGAGATGAACATAAAAAATCTACTCATCATAATATTATTAACCATATCCTCCTTCACCTTGCTTCCATATAGTGTTCTAGGGGAATCCTATGAAGCAGAACCCTCTGAAATAAATATGTATGTAGAGGGAGAGATACCAACTGTACAAACATTGAATTGGACGAATATAAATTTGGTTATAGTAGATAGAACTGGTATAGACTGGGAGAGGTTCAAGGAACAGTTTAGTTGGCAAGTTAAGTATCTGTGGCCTGTTACTCACCCTGAGTGGAGGAGATTCCTAGGGTATACAACCTTGAAGGTCGAAGCAAGTATTGGAGAAGGGGATCCTCAGGGTTGGCATCTAAGGTTTAACAGAAGTACTATAACTAATACAACAACCGATTTTATACATAGAGTCACACTGGAAGCTATGGTAGATGACACCACTATAGATTATAGTGTAGTTGTGAAGATAAAATGTACTAGGTTTGATGTATTTGGAGGAATAATGGGTGTCTCCTATCTATATCTACCATTAAAAGCGATGCCGTTGAGTAATATAAAGATGAGTGTGGATATAGTTAAAAAAACTGCTCCTCCAAAGAGTATAACGAGCTTCCAGTTTGATATAACAAACTATGGGAATTATAGAGAGATGTTTGGTTTCAGAGTTGAAGGTGAAGAAGGATTGATATCCCATGTGGATACACAAACAATTGTATTGGATCCAAAGGAAACAAAAAAAGTGGATCTAAAAGTTTTTACTCCTCCTACCTTATTAGATCTTGGTACACCTCGTAGGATATACATATATGCATACTCATATGAAACTAATACTTCTATACCACTTGGTAGTGTAACTGTTGTAACACAGGGTGTATACATTCATCCATTAATTGGAATAACAATATTCTCTATTGTAGTTTTACTTATAATAATACATTTTTCATATAGATACATAGATAAAATAATATGCGAGGTATACGGTAAACCTATTAAACCATGGTTTATACCAGAGGAAAGAAGTTATCTCAAGAAGTTGAAGAAGGATAAACCAGATGAGTATCATAAAGTATTAGATATGATGCGACAAGAGTATCAATCAGCTATGCTATGGTATAAGTCATCCGTTAAAAACAGAGAGAGTATTTTAGGAGAAACTAGTAAAGCAGTTAGAAAAATTTGGTTTTATCTCTCCAGTAAGAGTAGGGAACTAAGGAGTAGAATCAAGAGATCTAAAGAGAAACTAGAGGAAGATAAGAAAACCATAGAAAAGAATGCTAAGAGGGGGAGAGGGGAGAAACCACTTAAACAAATGAGGGATAAAGAGAAAACAATAGATGAGAAAATAAGAGAGAACAAAGAGTTAAGGAAGAAAAAGATTTTAAAGAAGATAAAAAAACAACAAGAGAAACAGTGTAGAAGACTTTATTCTCAAAAATTAGAAACCAAGGGAATATAAGGTAGGATTATTATCAGTAAAACTAGAGATACTATAAATAATGTTAACCAAATAGTTAAACTCCATCTAGCTATCCTTATACCATCAAATGGATTCAATGGGAGAAGATTAAACACAGCTAGTACAGTATTTATGACACATATAAAACCTATATGTTTATTGTAGAAATCCAGTGGCGATATAAGGATAAAATAGGTTATATATCCTATAGCTATATTGGCTATTGGTCCCGCTGCAGCTATATAACCTTCTTCAAAAATTCTTGGTTTACCTCTAAACATTACTGCCCCTGGTGCAGCGAATACAAAACCTGCTGTGATAGCAAGAAACATAGATATAAGTAAGCCTAGTAGATACATACGAAACTCTGACCATAATTTGTATCTCTGAGCCATGAGTTTATGAGACAACTCATGTAGTATAAAAGCAGTTAAAACACCTATTATAGCAAATGGAACACCTCTTAATAGTCTGTTGAAATCAACACTGTAACCAAGTATACCCCATAGGATACTGTTTTTAGTTAGAGAGAAAGAGAAAGCTATACTAAGTGCACCTATTGCTATGAGTATATGAGTTATTTCCAGTAAACTGAATTCACCTGGTTTACTTTGCTCTAAAACTCCTTTTGGGAAATACATATATTCTCTAGGTGAAAGATCCCGTAGAGAAACCCTGTTCTTCCAATCCTTATCCATCTTCCCTTTAAAATAGGGTAACAATGTTTTGTTATGAATAGTTTACCCATTCTAAATTAGAAACCTTCTGGTTTCATGTTGAACCTAGTAAACTAGTTATGTATGGAAGAGCTATTATCGTCCCTATCATGCTACCAACATTCGCCAATGCTACAACTAGGAGGAGTCTAACGACTCTGTTACGCCAGAAATCTTTAAAGGTTTCAAGTCCCCTGAGTTCTTGGAAGTCTCTAACAACTGGTGTCCTAACCTTAGCCTCCACATACCCCGCAACCCATCCAGCAGCTATAGCAGGATTAAGTGAGGTTATTGGTGCAGCAAAGAAAGCTGTTAAGATAGATAATGGATGACCACCTGCAACTGCTGCTCCTGCAGCGGAGCATACACCATTAATTAGAAACCAGTATAGGAACATTGTTCCAGCTAGAGTTATTCCTTTGGTGAATAAGGCGTAACTAATTAGAGAGACAAATATTAATGGTATTAGATACCCAATTGTTTTAACCCAGTTTACTCTCTTTTTAGGTATCAACTCTAGTTCTCTTGTGTCAACATGGAGGTTAGATTCCTCGAGACGATTCTTGACTCCCTCTATATGCCCTGCTCCTATAACAGCTAGTACTCTCCCTTTTCTACTTTCATCTAATATTTTTTTAGCTATATATGCGTCTCTCTCATCTATTAAAACCTCTGTTGCACTTGGAGCAATATTTTTTAACTCTTCCATCATCGCTGATATAATATCTTGATTCATTAGTTGATCGATATCTACATCCTCTATTTCTTCTAATCCAAGAAGGGTTTTTAGGAACTCCCAGGTGAAACGTATTTTCTCTCGTAAACCCATCTTCCTCCAAGCTCGTTTCAATGTTATAGCTATGTCCCTATCAACTAATGTCACTGGTATACCTTGTTTCTCTGCTGTTTTTATTGCTTCTAGCATCTCTGAACCTGGTTCAACACCATACTCCCTCCCAAGCTCTCTCTGAAGGGAGAATAAGAATATATGTGCTAGGAAGTAGTATGCATTATTAGATCTGAGTAACTCTGTTACCTCTGTATTCTCCCATTTATCCTTCTCCGTTAAACCCTTGTATCTCCTCTCACATAGCTCAACTGCTACAACATCTGGTTTATATTCCTCTATAGCTTTTTTAACCTCCTCGATGCTTTTAGGTGAGATATGCGCAGTTCCAACTAGAAGTATTCTATCATTAATTTTAACTTGCACGAATACCTCCTCTTATAAAGGGAGAATATGTATTATTTAAAAAATAATATTGGATCTAGATCTCAGCTTCGAATTCCTCTACCGGTGGTTTAAATTCTTCGTAACTCTCTATTTCTCCTCTTTCCTTGAGTATCTCTCTCGCTAGCAGCCAGTATACTAGAGCTAATGCCCTCCTCCCCTTATTGTTAGTTGGTATAACTATATCCACGAATTTTGTTTCATTATTAGTATCGCATAACCCAACTACGGGTATATTAACACTTCTAGCTTCCTGTAAAGCCTGCGAATCCGCTAGTGGATCAGTAACTATTAACAATTCCGGTTCAAGAAATCCTTTAGCATTTGGGTTCGTTAGTGTACCTGGTCTAAAACGTCCATCTATTACATGGAATCCAATATACTCACTTAGTTTCCTAATTGGTTTCTGACCATATTGACGTACTGATACAACTAGTACATCCTTTGGATTGTATCTAGCTATAAATTTTGCTGCTACACGTATCCTCTCATCTGTTTTTGTTACATCTATAATGTATAACCCATCGTTTCTAACCTTGTATATAAATCTCATCATGTCTGCTGTTTTCTGTCTAGTTCCAATGTGTACTCCTGCTGTCATATAGGTCTCCTCGGATACCAGTTTACATCCACCTTCTTCCTCTTCTTTTTGCTCTTGCTGCTTCTCATCTTCTTGTTCTTCCTCTGGCAATTGTGAAGCCTCCTTTTACCCTATTTCTTTTTTTCATTTTCTTCTAACCGTTTAACAGTTATGGGAAT